>JAMOPD010000158.1 GCA_027064745.1 Thermococcaceae archaeon | reverse complement strand
GGATCAGGAGTTCTACCGCATAGACGAGATGATAACGTACGGCCAGTTCCTGCACCTCTACCACGCTTGGAGGCACCTGTACAGGGAAGTTGTCAGGGGCCTTCCCACGGTCATGAAGAACAACCCGTTCCTGATTCCGTTCTACCCGCTGGCAACGTTGGGGGCTCGCATGGTTCTCAGGCATCTGAGAAAGTGGGGAATAGAGCGCGGGTTTGACCCAGATAAGAGGCTCGAGCCCTTGAACATAAGAATCGAGGTGGAGGAGCACAGGTGGTACCCGACCCCATCTCTAGTCGAGGCATATTAGAAGGAAGGGGAAATGAAAACTTTCACTGTGGAGGCAAAAGAAAAGCTGCTTCCAAAAGTGGACTTGGAGAAGGTCATTGAAACTGTCGAAGGCACCGAAACAGAGCTTCACATCAAGTTCAACAATCTGACCTTGGATGGGGAAGTGATAATAAAATTGCTCCGCTGAAGAAGGAGTGACTTCCCTTTCCATTTTTATAAAAAAACCTCGCGGGAATGCTCCTCAAGCTTCAGAGCTTAATAGCAGGAGGCTCCCTTGAGCTAACGATCGGGGGCAATTCTGGCATAATAAGCAGGATGAGGTAATTGCGGATATATAAGCCCGGAGGAGATAATTAAGCTTACAAAGGCACTGCGGAAGGGTATGGAAAGTGGCATCACGAAGAGTATAAAAAGCATCTCTGACGCCCTGAAACTCTTGGCGGAGGTTGGGGAAGAGCTAAGCGAATAGAGAAAACACCCATCGTCAAATACCGGGATAGAGACGTTGTAATAATGGGCTTTAAAGCAAACCCCGGCATTTTTGGGATGGATAACGTTGAAATTAGGGATAAAGTAGAGTTAATGAAACTCCTCTCCGCTCTTCTAACGGCATTATAATCCCTCAGGGGGGCAATGAGCTTTAAAGTTTTTGCAATCTTCCAATAGAAGCGAAAACACCGGAATAACGATTGTAAATCAGATGACTTCACCCGACCCTAGGAAGCACCGTCAGGATTATATCCCGCAGGAACGTTTTTTAAATCGGTGGTCGCCGTGAAGTCCACGGAAAAACGTTCGGTGATGGCATGGCTTGAAGAGTACTGGCCGGTCCCGACACCCTTTCTTGCCATATACTTAACGGTTGTGTTGGTTCTGTTCGTCCTCAAGGAGAACTTCGCTCTCTTCCTCATCTGGTTGCAGACACCGGTCTACTGGGTGCACCAGTTCGAGGAGTACATATACCCCGGCGGTTTCTTGGAGTTCTTCAACAGGAAAGCCCTGGGCTCAAAGCGGGAGGACTGGCCTCTCACAAAAACACACGCCCTTTGGATTAACGTTCCAATAATTTTCGTCGCGTTTCCGCTCTCGGCCATACTTGCTGGGCTTATAGGTGTTTCACTCGGGATATGGACGGCCTATTTCTCAATCCTAAATGCCCTCTCGCACGTGGGTATGTTCTTCAGGCACGGCTACAACCCGGGCCTCGTGGCGAGCGTGTTGCTCAACATACCCATCGGCGCTTACACGGTTTACTACTTCGCCACCAGTCATCCGCTGTCGCTGGGTGCACATATCGCTGGCTTTCTCATCGCTCTGGCGATTCAGGGCGCGCTGATGGTTTGGGGGTTGAAGTTCATGAGGGCAAGGGTAACATCGGAGGTGGAGTAAAAGTTCTCATTCGCCACTATGAATAAAGGTTGCTTTTCCTTTCGTCTTTGCAGGTATTCAGAAAGGTTTAATTCCTGTCCTCAGATAACAGTGTCAGGTGGTGTATATGGTCAGGCTCCCCTACATAGACGGTTTTTACGAGGTAAAGCCAAGCAAGATAATTTGCCTCGGAAGAAACTATGCGAAGCACGCAAAGGAACTCGGCCATGAGGTTCCGAAGGAGCCGGTGATTTTTCTCAAGCCTCCGAGCTCCCTGATAGGCCCAAAAGAGGCCATAATCCTGCCGAGAATAAGCAAGCGCGTTGACCATGAGGTTGAGCTTGCCGTGATAATCGGAAAGAGGGGCAGGAGAATCTCACGGGAGAGGGCCATGGAGTACGTCCTCGGCTACACGATTCTGCTGGACATAACGGCTAGAGACCTGCAGTGGGAGGCCAAGCGGAAGGGCCTTCCCTGGACAGTTGCTAAGGGCTTCGATACCTTCGCTCCGGTCGGCCCCAGGCTGGTTGACAAACGTGAGCTGGACGTGAGCGACCTGGAGTTGGGCCTGAAGGTCAACGGTGAGCTCAGACAGCTCGCTAGGACAAGTGAGATGATATTCAAAATCCCCGAGATAATCGAGTACATAAGCTCGGTTATGACCCTCGAAGCAGGAGATATAATAGCGACCGGAACCCCAGCGGGGGTTGGCCCGCTGAGGCACGGGGATGAGATAGAGGCGTGGATAGAGGGCATAGGGAAGCTTGAGGAGGATGTTCTGGCCGAGGAGTCAATCCTGTGCTGATCTTTTTTCTCGTAATTTCACTGAAATCCACTGCATTTTATTCTCTTCATTTTTGACGACCAAAATGTAGTCGCTTCCGGGGATTTGAATCCCTTCGAATTCAGCCTTTTTCACATGTTTCCAAGCTTTGTAATAACTGAAGGGCTTTCCTTGCTTCATTTTCTTGAAGTCCTCCTCTCTCAGGATGTAGACACTTATCTCGCCGTTGGCTTTTATATAGCCGTTTAGTGTTGAGTCACCGAGAAGGTCATACGTTTTGTAACTGTGTAGATTGGTTTTCCACTGATACGTGTAGGTGCCGTAGTGTGAAACTGCAAAATATATAACCCCTCCAAGGATGAGAGATCCTATAACCGCAATCAATGCTATCCTCCATGCTCTCATTGTACCACCATTATGAGTGAGATAACTCCGTTTAAAAGTTTTATTCTACAACATACAGGTGAACCATCAACCCCCCATGTCCGATGAGGCGGTGGTGTAAAATCTTGAATCCATTTTCCTTGAATGCCTTTTCAATCGCTCTTTTTTCTGTTGTTAGAAAAACTCCTCTCCTCCCTAAAACCTTTGCCAGCTCAGAGAAGAAGTCCATGTAAAGTTTTGGTATCAGACTTTTCCTTCCTATCTTCAGCCCGTATGGCAAGTTACTTATGGCAAAATCAACAGAATCAACATATTGAGCAAGCTTTGTGGCGTCGCCATGAATAAACTCGATTTTATCCAGAACTCCTGCTGCTAAAGCATTCATTCTGGCCCCCTTCAAATGCTTCATGTACTTCTCAATGCCCAGAATTCTCCCCTCATGCCCCTTAAGCGCAAGTTCAATTAGTATCGTTCCACTGCCACACATTGGATCAATCACTGAAGCATTCCCATCAATCTCGGCAAGCTCAATCATTGCATTTGCTATAGAAGCTTTCAGATGTGCCGGATGGTCATAAACACGCCAGGGCCTCTTATGGAGCGATGAGTCCCCGGTTGTATCAATTCCAAGGAAAAAAACTTCATTTATAAGCTCTGCTCTGAAAATTACGTTTGGATGATCTAAATTAACTTTAGGCGTTCCATATTTGCTTAATCTATCATAAATTGCCCTCCCAACTGTTTTTGAGATGTCCAGACTGGTCAGATTGTGCTCCCCCTTTCGGAATGATCGCACGGCGAAACTCTCACTGAGCTTGAGATATCTTTCAACAGGTATCTGAGAAACGAAGTCATAGATGCGCTTTAATGCCTTATCCTTTTCATCCTCCTCAATTTTTTCAAATTTTCTTGATGCTATCTCAACTATCACACGATGCAGAAGTCGGGAATTCTCGTTGAGGAAAGTGGCTGAGTTAAATTCTCTCTTTCTACCTTTCTCATCGATATAAAAACTCTCTTCAACCTCCACTAACAGCCTTCCTTCAACTCCAAAGGGTTTTTCTTCAACATTAACCTTGATCCCCCTAACTCTAAATAGCATCTCAGCTTCTCTTCTGGCTAAATCTTCAATTCCTCGTGATGTCGTGAGTAATATGTTATGCAGCATATTTCCGGATATACGACTAAATCCTTTTAATCTTTATGTCATAAATACATTGGGGGTGAGAGTAATGGAGATTGTCAAAAGTCTCATACATATCACTCCAGGATTGCTATAACACCTTTCCACTTCTTTCCGAAGCATTCACTTGCCAGAACATGTTTGCCAGTTAACTCTTCGAGGAACTTCAAGGCGGAGTCGCATTTCTTAAAGCCTGTTGCAATTCCAACAGTGAAGCACTCGATTTCCCTTATCCCAACGCGTTTTGTGCTGTCAAGCTTCTCCCTCAGCTTATCTCCGAATTTCCATAGAATCCTTCTTGGGTCCAGAAGGAGATCCCTTTCGACGGCAGCTAAAATCTTGTCAAAATCTCTGACTAATTCCTCCTCTTTTTTCTCCTCTTTTCCGAAGAGGGTAAATCTGCCTGTCTGCCATTCTCTGAGGAAATAACGAGCGGCCTCTTCAATATCAACTTCTCCTCCTTTTCTGATCAGACCCTTCCTCCTTCCGATTGCCTCAAGTATTTGTTCTTCACTTTCGAAATCTCGGATATCATATTTCTCGGTCAGCGCTTCTTTCCTTGTTTCAAGAATTCTTTTGATTAATCTGAGAGCTGGCCTGATGGGATCTCCTATCTTATCTGGTGGAAAGCCGCCTTTTATGACAAGTTCATCGAATTCATCGATAGGCACAACCCCTGGTGAATCGATAAGCCATATTTTTCTGGAGAGCTTTATTAAGTGTTTGTTTTTGGTATATCCTGGTATTGGCGCTGTTTTTACAGCCTTTTTACCTTTTAATGTGTTTATTATTGTACTCTTTCCGACGTTTGGGTATCCAATAAGAGCAACTTTAACCCTATCCTCTTCATCCAAGAACTCTTTTGCAAGCCTCTTTATCTTCTTTCTCAGAATACCTGTTCCTTTTCGATCTCTGGTAGAGATAAACACTATCGGAATTTCGCTTTCCTTTTTATATCTCTCAGCCCAGTCTTTTGGGACTAGATCTGCTTTGTTCATAACTATCAGTAGTTTTTTACCCTTTTCTTTAACCAGGTTTTCTAACTTTTTATTTCGGGTTCCAATCGGATCTCTGGCGTCAACTACCTCTATGACTATATGTGCTTCGTTTATTATCTCTTTTACCATCCTCCAAGCTTTCTTTTGTTTCATCACGCACCACCGTTATCTCAAAAATAACTGTCCCTCCTTCTGTATATGGGGGTCCTGGATCAAGACACTGAATATAAGCCTTCTCTCCCTTACCTAATCCAAGTTCACT
Organism: Thermococcaceae archaeon; assembly: GCA_027064745.1. GTDB lineage: Archaea > Methanobacteriota_B > Thermococci > Thermococcales > Thermococcaceae > Thermococcus. Next base: position 8,312 of record JAMOPD010000158.1, on the reverse strand, counting down.
GGGCTTAATACCTTTTCGCAGTGCTGCTATATATGGTATAAGCGAGGCAAAAGCATGAGTACAGATGGCATCTGTTTCTTTTAGGTTTATCCTTGGTCCATCGATTACCATTTTATCTCCAAGATTGAATACTGGACAATTCCCTCGAATCTCGATTACTCTAGCTATCAATCTTTCCATACAATCACCGAAATCTAAATAAAGTATTGAATTCAAAAAGCTAACTTAGAAGGGAATGTTTTTATGATAACTGCTGATGGTGGTGCTCAACGTGTCTGAGGATATTGAAGCCAAAATTCGGCGTTTAAGAGAGTTGGGTAAGGCGAGTGCCGAGTCTGAGCCAATAAAATCTACAAAACCCTCTGTAAAACCCAGACCTGCTAAACCTCCAAGGAGAATAAGTCGTATTGGAAGTGTTCGTGAAAGGGAGCGTAGGAAAAGAATTTTAATCGGTTCTGCAATCATAATAATTATAATCGTAGCCGTCTCTTGGGGCATCTATTCTTATTACAAGGGAGCTGGGGTTAGAGAGCTTGAACAAGCTAAAAAAGAAAAAATTGCTGAGGTTAATGCATACTTCAAAGGAGATATCATGAATTTCTCATATGCTAAAGTTAAAAAAGCTGAATTAATTAACAAAATTAATTCGGCAACTTCTATTGATGAGGTTAGGAATATAAATGTCAAGGCAGTATATCAGGATGTTCTTCAAAAATATCAAGAGAAATTAAAAGAGGAAGAAAGATTAAAGCAGGAAAAAATATTAAACGAAACTAAAAAACAAAAGATTGACCAAATTAAACTTGAATTTCAGCCATTACTTTCCAGGCCATTACCAGATGAACTGAGAAAAAAGGCTATTGAATCTTTAAAATCCATAGAAAACCAGATAATGAGTGCAAAAAGTGTTGATGAAGTTGAATCAGTAAGCGCCACCCCCTATCTTCTGGAGCTTTGGAAGGAGTACTACTATTTCCTAATTGATAACACACCAACCCAGAATGTAATCATGGAAAAAGCAGGTAGTAAAAAGATATACACAAAAGATGAAGCAAAGACCTTGATCGGGAGCTTTTTAGATTACAAGGAAATAATGCAGTATCGTGTTGGTAAAGTGGAAATGGTGGATATAGCATTAGTACTTCCTAGGAGTAGAATAAATGGGGCATTTGTTTCTCCGGGGGATAGGATAGTAATATTCTCAAAGAATTCAACCAATAGCCCGTACATGGAAATAGCTAATATGGGGTATGTAGAGTTTGTTCTCTTACCAAAACAGGCTGGAATAATCTCAGCAAGGGAATCCCAGTCACAATCAAGTTCTTCAAGTACATCCTCATCTGATTCATATTCCGAGCAACATTCGAGAGCATACACCCCGGCAGGAACATCTATATCAAATGGACAAAGTTCAAGTGATACCTATTCAAACAGTCAAACTTCAAGCCAGAGTTCTTCTGCAGCATATAATTACAACGTAGATTTATCTGAGATTCTTAAAGCAGTAGCAGCTGGTAAGATAAAAGCGGCAGATGAAGCGAAGAGGGAACTTGAAAGTTATGGTTGGGAAGTAGTTGATCTTGAGAAACTTTCTGGAATGCTAGTGATGGATCCAAATACACAAGTTTTGGTAATAATTAAAGTCCCCTCGGTATTTGTTTCCGATATACTATCCCACCAGAGCTTTATCTATATCGCAAAGGTATCTAAGTGAGGTGAATACAATGAAACGCCTCATAATTTCCTTTTTTATCATAATGCTTTTAGCTGTTCCCGTCTTGGCTTCATCATATACCCTCCCGGGGACTGATCCAATAGAAAAATACAAGCATCATAATAACATTGGAATACGGGGGGAGCTTACAATAGATCTTAATGTTACCTTAATTAATACTGCTCCATTTCCTAAATTTGTCATGATAAATCCCAGATATGATTTTAAAATATACCGAAATGGATATAACGAATACATGTATGGCGTTAGGAATAATGAAGGCACTACCATACACTATATAAATGATTTCAGTGCAAATACCTTAAATTATCATCTAGGTTTCTGGATCAGGCCGTATGAGACTGTTGTTGTTAATTTTCAGATAACTGACAATACTTCATACCTTCTCAACTTGGCTGATTATAAAAGCTTATGCGGGGGAGGTCAGATAACAAACTTAACCTTCATCAATGGGAGTGTTGTCAACGGTAAAGTTAATGTTGATGAAACCCTTTCTAATCCAATTTGCGATGTCTTTTACCCCCAGATAATCAACACTCCACAAGTTGTAGATATCACAAGTATTTTACCCTTGATTGATGGATATGTAAAAATCTTAAAGTATTCTGGTGTCGTGAATCTTAAGCTGATAAATGTACCCGATGAAAGCAATGAGTTCTGGTCGTTGTTTGGTATTTCATTGCCTGTAATATTCTCAGGTGCCGCCCATTATGATTTTAAACCAAACTACACTATGACATATAATGAGTACATGGAGAAGTTTGTCCAGGAGTATAAAGGTATCAATATTCACCCGGAGAGGAGAGAGAAACCTCCTGAATCTTTAACCGCTAATATGTTCTCTTTGACCGATAATCTGCTTACAGGGATTTCCACACCAACTCTAACACATTCAGAGGAGAAAACTGCTAATTTTATGGACTATCCTATATGGATATTTTGGCTTGGTAAAAATGTTGATATTAAATATCATGTGAGCTGGAATAACGAAGAAAAGGTGAGTCTAAGTGAGGGAGAAAAAGAAAAAGTCTGGATTATCTTGGATAGAGGAAATTTTGAACGAAGATAGTGCCCCTCTTGAAGATATTTTTAGGGATAAAAAGAATAGCGAAGAGAGTGGTAAAGAGAGAGAAAAGAAAAAAGAAAAAAAATTAATACCTGAAGGGTTTGCTAGAGGAGAGGGTCTAAGTTTGGATAGCATACTTTCAGGAAAGACTTCAGAAACAAATATGAAGACTGAAAAGCCCCTGAAAGAGGCTCCAAAAGGTGAAAAACAAAAAAAAGAAAATCAGATTACCCCATATTACCGAGAACCGGCGAATACTTCGTTAGAGAGCATTTTACAAAAGCCTGAACCAGTTAAGGCTACTCCTTCGTTAGGTGATATACTAGGCACAGCAGAGAGAGAAAGCAGCAAATTAACATATCAAACCTATTCCGGTGAAGTTAAGGTTCTTGATGTATATGGTAATGTGCGTATTTTAAAGGTTAAAGAAGAGCCTGTGCCAATATATGAACTCCACATACCTAAACTCAGCGATGATGAGAAAAGACTATTGAAAACCGTAAGGGAAAGAGCAATTTCTGAGATTCAAATTGATCCTGAAAGTATTCCAGACTTTGAAACCAGAAGAAAAGTATTCTTGAAAGCAGTAAGAGATATGATAAAAGAATTAAATCCCCACCTCTCAGAAGGAAGAATTGAGTTTTTATCTGAACATATCGTCCAGAATATGATTGGCTATGGTAGGTTAGACCCCCTAGTCAGGGATGACAACCTAGAGGAAATAATGGTTATAGGAACTGACAAACCAGTTTATGTATGGCATAGAAGGTTTAACATGTGTAAAACAAACATCATATTTGAAAATGAGAAGGAGATTATGAACATTATAGAGAGAATTGCCAGAGAAGTCGGGAGAAGAATAGACCAACAGAGCCCTCTTCTAGATGCTCGTCTACCGGATGGTTCTAGAGTTAATGCCACAATTCCACCCATAAGCCTTGAAGGACCAACTATTACAATTAGAAAGTTCAAGAGAGATCCTCTGACAATAATTGATCTCATAAAGTATGGAACTCTGAACACTGATATTGCAGCTCTGCTTTGGATTTTCGTTGATGGTCTGGGTGTTAAACCTGCCAATGTTTTAATTGCTGGTGGAACAGGTTCTGGAAAAACTACTATGCTGAACTCTTTGGCTATGTTTATACCTCCTAGTGAGAGAGTTATCAGCATTGAAGATACTGCGGAGCTTCAATTGCCAATAGAACACTGGGTGAGATTGGAAACAAGGCCGCCTAACCTTGAAGGTAAAGGAGAAGTTACAATGGATGACCTCGTCAAGAACACTCTGCGTATGAGACCGGATAGGATTATAGTTGGTGAGGTGCGTGGTCCTGAGGCAAGAACAATGTTCACGGCAATGAACACGGGACATGATGGATGCATGGGTACAATACACTCTAATTCAGCCAGAGAAACTATTGTAAGGTTAGAAAGCCCGCCTATGAATGTTCCAAGAATTATGATACCGGCGCTGGATATCATCATGATGCTAGTTCGTTTTAATAGCAGGAAGAAGGGTGTTATTAGACGTGTAACTGAGATTGCCGAAGTTTCAGGTATAGAAGGGGAAAGCATACAGCTAAACAAACTTTACAAATATGATCCAGCTAAAGATGAACTTGAATCTACCGGAGTTCCAAGCAGATTCATGACAGAGCTTGCACATCATACAGGCATGAGCATGGCAGAACTTGAACTAGAGAAGGAAAAGAGAAAGATTATACTTGACTGGATGATTGAAAAGGGTATAAGGGATATTGAAAAGGTTGGACACTATATAAGACAGTTTTACATTGATCAGGAAAGCCTGTTAAAGAGAATAGAAGCTGATACAGGTGTCCTTAGTACAACGGATAAAGTTAGTAATCTGCTTTAAGGGTGATATTCAATGGGAGTCGTTGACGCTTTTTTAAATTTCCTCGAAAGATTGGGAGGAAAGACCGTTGAAGTGGCTGAGCGACCCTTATCTCGTATTCCCTCTGGAAGGTCAATTCAAGATCGGCTAAAAGCTCTTAAACAAATACAAATGGAAGTTGAAAAGGAGAAAGTCGAAGAAACAGAAAAAGAAATAGCTGAAATTATAGAATGGAGAAAACAGGAACTTCAAAAACCTTTCTTTGAACGACTTGCTGAGGGGATGTTAAAATATTTCAGAGGTCCAATTAGGATACTTTCAAATTCATTTAAAGGTCTGGAGTATGACTTATATCGGGCCAATATAAAAATGAGCAAGGATACCTACGTTGCCTTAACTTTAGTGGTATCAGTGGTTCTATTTATCTTTGCTTTTGCAGTTGGTATATTAGTGTATTTCCCATATGGCATTTCATTTCTTTTTGGATTGCTAGGCTTGATCTTTGGGTTTATATACATGAGAACATATCCCAAGTTGGTATGGAAAAATAGGGTGGCTGAGGTCGAGAAAGCGCTTCCTTATGCTCTAAGACATATGGCATCTTTATTGAGTGCTGGTGTTGGTATAACAGAGGCCATGGTCTCTGTAGCAAGTGCTAATTACGGAGTAATCTCGGAGGAGTTTGATTTAATGATCAGGGATATGCGCACTGGGGCATCTCTTGAGGATGCTCTTACAAAGTTTGAGGAGAAAATGAACTCTGAAAGCGTTAGTAGGACTGTAAAACAGATACTTAGGGCAATAAAATTTGGAGGTAATCTGGCTGATATTCTTTATAAACTTGCAGAGGACTTTGCGTTTGATTACAGAATGAAACTCGTTGAATATGTTCAGAAAATAAACGGTATCTCTTTTGTCTACATGTTCCTCACAATAGTAATGCCAACAATGTTTGTGGTGGGGATTTTAGCTGGGTCGATTATGGCCAAAACTCTAATCATGCCTGTTGAGAGTCTTGCGGTTATACTACTCTTTGCATTTCCAGCTCTGTCTCTGATAATGGTGGTGATGATAAAACGTGGTGAACCGAGGTGATTGGTGGTTAAAATGCCGAGTATCTCATCAATCATGATTAAACTCATTAACAGAATTATCCCCTCAAAATATTTGAGGAGATATGAGCTTTTCATATATTCAGCTGGAATAGGCTTTTTGGCGGGGGAATATCTGGTTATATCCCTATTGCTGGGGATTATTGCAGGAACTGCAGTTTCGTTTTATAGCTTTTTATATGGCATTGCAACATTTGTGGTGGTATTTCTTGGAATGGCAATTCTGTACCCCTATTGGAAAATCACTAAGCGTATAAGTGAAATGGAAAGGATGCTGCCTGATGCGTTTTTTTATCTGGCAAGCTCCCTGAGAGCTGGAATATCCTTCTCAGAGGCACTTGAAGAGCTCACAACATCAAAATTTGGGGCATTAACAGATGAGTTCACACGAGTTGTTGGTGAGATTAAAAAAGGCAGGTCAACTGCTGATGCACTTAATGCTTTTGCTGTGAGAAATGAAAAATCTGCTGTTATATACCGATCTATTAAGATTCTAATTGAGGCCCTCGAGAGAGGTGCACCGATGTCAGATGTTTTAATCTCTGTTGGCAATGATGTTCGTGAAATACTCAAAATTAAGCAAGAAAGAAAAGCCTCAACCGGAATGCAAACTATGTTCTTTATAATCTCCAGTGGAGTTATTGGGCCAATAATACTTGGTGTGGTCGTTAAGGTCATGGAGAATATAAGTGGCAGTGCAGTTGGCGTGAATCTCCCTGTAGAGTCAATAAAACTGTTGATAATGATATTTATTATAACTCAGGCTATAGTTTCGGGGATTGGCATAGGAGTAATAAGAGAAGGAAAATTCTCTGCAGGCCTCAAGTATAGTGCTCTACTGGCTTCAATGGGGGTTGTAATATTCAAAGGTGCAACTTTAATTAATTTAAGCTTCTGAACTTTCTTCTTTTGTTTTCGTTTCTGCTTTTGCTTTTTGAATATCAACAACCTCGATATCAAATATGAGGGTTTTGCCTGCCAACGGGTGGTTGAAGTCTAAGGAAACGCTGTCTTCCTTAACTTCAGCTATTTTAGCTATTCCGCTGTCCGTCATTATATACATGTTCTTGATAGGCTCTATACCAGCATTTGTGAAGTCCGAGAGGGGAACATCAATAATAAGTTCCTCATTTGGCATTCCATAGCCTTTCTCGGGAGGGATAGCCACTGTCTTCTTCTCTCCAATTTTCATACCGATAACCGCCTCATCCAGACCTTGAATGAGCTCTCCAACCCCGGCATTAACTCCGAGAGGACCATATTGCCTCTCCTCAACATATATGTCGTTTTCCTTTGCAACATCCTCATAACTTGTGTCAAAAACTTCTCCATTTTCAAATCTTCCAATGTAGTTGAAAACTACAAAATCTCCTTTTTCAATTTTCATTTTCATATAACTCACCTGCGAACTCCGTTGTTGTGGGTGCTTATAACGTTTTTGTTGTGTTAATCTTGATTCTCAGGAAGCAGGTAGTATATGTAGTGTGGCTTATTTGTGAATTCATCTATGTAAATCACTGTCCCATTCTTGGGAGGTTTTAAATAATGTACTTCACCTTTTTTGGTTGTTATCGCTGCAAAGGCGTCCCCTTTTCTAACTCTGTTGCCAACATCGGCTATTAAGGTTTTGACGAATCCTTCAACTGGCAACAGCATCAGTTTATCCCCTTTTTGAAGTTTTATCCTGGTTCTTCTATCAGGAAGAATTATTACTGCGTCGCATAGCATTTCTTGGGAATGCTGGTCTACATAAAGATAAAATCTGTCGTAAACCTCTTTTTTTAGAAATTTTGATTTTGCAGGATCTATGAAGTTCGGTATCTCCTTTCCTTTATCAAGCATCACCTCAACATTTCCTTGAATAATTATGCATTTTTTCTTCGCTTTTCCCCTCTCAATAATATCCTCGGGGCTTGTCTCAACATACAGTTTAGGAATTTTTTCCATTTTTTCACCCTCTTTTACTCATATGTAAAAGCTTTTAAATATAATCCTAAAAATTTTTATTGGATTAAAATGAAGTTGAGGGCTAAAACTCTGCTCCTCTTCATTACTCTCTTTGCTTTGATGACTCTTATACTGAATTACAATTCTTCTATCTCAGAAATCCGTAGGGGAAGCAGGAATTATTATCTTGTGGGAGCATTTTTTGGTATTTTCGTGATAGCCGCCACTGTCTTCATACTTGTCATTCTCCTTGGACAGGGAGATTTTGTCGCAAGCAAACGGCTCAACAGTTATAATTATTCCGCCCTTAAATGGGTGATCTATTCAGTGATTGCTGTTATTCTTGTCTTTTCTCCCCTAATTTATTACGTATATACAAAACCCTTACCCCATCAGGGAAACACTACCGTAAATAAAACTCTGATAAACGGCACATATCACGTTTCCTACTATAATAAATCCATTGGTCAGCCCACGGGAAGATTTGCTGGTAGTTCAGTGCTTTATCTATATGCACTCTTTGCGGTTCTTGCCGTTATAGCCTCATATATGGCCTTCATGTTCTACAGGGATATGCTTGCAAAAAGGAGGGTA
>JAMOPD010000157.1 GCA_027064745.1 Thermococcaceae archaeon | reverse complement strand
CCTCGCGAAGGCCATGGAGGGTGCCGACGTTTTCATCGGGGTCAGCGTCGGGGGAATAGTGACCAAGGACATGGTTCGGAAGATGGCGGACGATGCCATAGTCTTTGCCCTCGCGAATCCAGTTCCAGAGATAATGCCCGACGAGGCCAAAGAGGCCGGGGCGAGGATAGTGGCAACGGGAAGAAGCGACTTCCCGAACCAGATAAACAACGTTCTCGGCTTTCCGGGAATTTTCAGGGGAGCGCTTGACGTGAGGGCGAGAGATATTACCCTCAACATGAACATTGCGGCGGCAAAAGCTATAGCCAGCTGTGTGAGCGATGAGGAGCTCAGCGAGGACTACATAATCCCCACACCCTTCCATCCCGACGTCTATCCGAAGGAGGCGAGGGCCGTTGCGGAACAGGTCGTAAAGGACGGCGTTGCGAGGAAGAAAGTGAGCGGGGAATGGGTGGAGGAGCACACGAGGAAGCTCAGGAGGTTCTATGAGGAGGTAATCGCTCCGGTCAACGAGAAGAGGAAGAACTTCAGCTGACGTTTCTTTCACTTTTGGGGTAAAACCTTTTAACCTCCCTTTTTTGAGTATCCTTGAGCGAAAAGATTTGACTTGCGAACCGATGAGGAGTGTCATCCTAAATTCGTTTTTGTATGCGTTTTGTACATATGTACCAAACTGATTAGATGCTTTAATTTTTGTATATAGATTCAAAGCATGCGTTAATTATGCTCTTATACTATATAAATGTTTCTATTAATATAACTATCATAGGTTGAAAGCGTACAATTCGGAAACCTTTATAAACTTCAAATCTTTATAGAATACTTTAGAACATGCTGAGGGGCTGAGTAAGCCATGAGGAGGAAACGATTTGGAGGCCCTCAAAAACTGCCCATCCGTTACTCCTCCGATGATTACATACTCCTCGACCTTAGAGACATCGATGAATATAAAGAGGAGTTAATAAGCTTGAGAAACTTAAAACAGCTGAGTCCAGGCACCTTTCAGAATAAATCGTTTGCAATAAACACGTTCATTGAGTACCTGCTGAGAATAAAAGGGCCCATAGCTGATGATAACCCCATAATAAAACTGACCGCAATGGATGTGTATCAGGTGTTTTCAGAATACCTCAAAGACCCTCGAAGGAGCAAATCTACCCATACATTTAGGGTTGTGGTTAAGTACACTGAAGAAGCGTTGAAGCATATCCTCTGGGAGAAATACGGAATCAGTTTAACCCGAGCCTTAGGAGACGAAGTCTTTAATCCAAACCTCTACTTGAGACTGGTATCAACAATAGCCATGAGATCAAAGGCAATACAACTGCAGACCCACAGAAAAAGGGAGAAGGAAAAGGTTGTTTCTCCGGATCAAATAAAGCTTGCACTGAAATGGCTTTCGGTTCTCATCTCAGAACGCCCCACAATCACAGTAGAAAAGGTTCGGCTTGCTACTCTAATAGCCCTTATGACCGGGGCTAGGGGCTCAGAAATCAACGACCTCCAATTCATTACTTCTGACGATACAGGTAGAAGAATCAAGCAAATAGACCTCACTGAAGGGGTAATATACTTTAGGAGAGCAAAGCTACGGCGAGATGGAGGAGGAATTACTCCAATATTCATACATCCCATATTAGTGAACGAACTCAAGGTTTTCAAAAAGAAATATATTCTAGACCCGACGCAACCAATTTTCGGCTTCTATTCAATAGACAAGATATTTACACACTACTACACCCCCAAAGAGACTTTTAGAAGCCGTAAAAAGCTGGAAGAACTCTACAGCAAGTATCCTTGGCTTAAGTACTGCAGTCCGGATAGGCCAATAATCACAATTAAACTATTCAGAAAGTTCTTTGACAGCCATCTTCAGAATATGATATACAGCTTAGTAGACGATGGCAGAGTTAATTTCATGAATTTTCTAAGCGGAATTCGGCTCGTTGATGAGCTAAGGAGGTATAAGAACTATCTTTTAGGGAGAGCAGAAGGTATTGACTTCATGCACTACATCTCACTTACAGAGGACAAAAGATTCCGCAGAAGGTATAAGAAACTCACAAGACTGTTCGTTGATTCAATAATAGATGAAGCCATGCCCGAACTTCTTTTAGTTCTAAGCGAGGAAACCTCCCAGAAATTCTTCTCCAAGCATCCGTATTTTGAATCCAGAGCGACCTCCGTGGGAATAGGGGAGATAACGTGAACTGTCTTGGGGGTGTTTATTGAAATGGGAAGATACGCTGTTAGAAAGCACGGGAAGATGAAAAGTAAAAATGCTAGAGTTGAAATTTCAAAGCTAACCCTCGATGATGTCTACATAAATCTACTCAAACTTCAAGATAAGCTAAAAGAAAACACAGAAGACTATCTAAGAATAAGGGTAAAAATATTCGTCCTAAGCCACCTGGCCCAGAATGACTGGGCGTGGTTTACAGTTAGAGAACTCATAGATGAGCTCCTAAAAGCCGCAATTCTCTCTCCAGAGGCATTAGGCGACGGAAAATGGGAAGCTTTTATCAGGATGTTTTTGTACCGTCTCTACAAGAAGGGATTCCTTGAACGGAAAGTCATAATCGTTGGGACACTCGCCTATAAATACAGAGTGAAGGCAGAAAAGATAAAAAATCAGATGGTATTCTTTTATGAATCTTATTCAGAGCTGATCCGGGAGGAGGGGAGGTTTAGTGACATTGATTTATGATAAAAAGAGAAAGAAAATCTACCATGATCA
>JAMOPD010000156.1 GCA_027064745.1 Thermococcaceae archaeon | reverse complement strand
AAAAAGCCACTTCTGAAAATCTTACAGTTAGAATTGTAACTCAAGCTAAAGGTGAAAGTGAAAACGCTTTGATTACTAGGGTTCTCGGTCTATACGGACCCTATGCTGTTGGTTCTGGTTTGGCTGAAGGCGTACCAAAACAAGACGTACAAATAGAAGGTTCAGCTCCCGATAGGATCAGCGTCATGCAAGAGGCTCATACAATAGCCACAGTCCTCCAGACAGGCTCTTTACCAGTTAAGCTTAAGGTTGTTGGCATGGAGTTTATTTCTCCAAGGCTAGGTGAAAACTTCAAGAATCAAGCTGTATATGCTGGAATAGGAGCATTGATTACAGTGCTGCTGATAGTATATCTCCACTACAGGAAGTTTAAAATAGCAATTCCCATAGCCTCAACAAGCCTCTTCGAGGTTATAATAATTCTTGGCGTTGCATCACTCATTAAGTGGAATCTTGATTTGCCCAGTATAGCAGGCATAATCGCAGCCATAGGTACGGGAGTTGATCAACAAATAGTCATAACAGACGAGCTCTTGGGAGGAAAGAGAGAAAGTAGAATCTCCAAGAGGATGGGTATGCTGAGGAGAATGGGGAGAGCGTTCTTTGTTATCCTAGCTTCAGCGACGACAACAGTAGTTGCAATGTCATTCCTGCTCGTGTATTTCGTTGGAAGCCTCAAAGGTTTTGCAGTGACAACAATACTCGGTGTTCTCATAGGAATAGGTATAACAAGGCCTGCGTATGCTGAAATTGCCAAGTACCTCCTTGCGGGTGAGAAGTGATGTTCGTAATCATAATGGGAGCGGGTAGAGTAGGTTATCTGGTTGCCAAGATGCTTGAGAATGATGGCCATGATGTCACTATAATTGAAATGAGCAAAGAAAGAGCTAAAGAACTCTCCTTCTTACTTAACGGTCTTGTGATAGAAGGAGACGCAACAGATCAGAAAATCCTTGAAGAGGCAAACATAAAGCAGGCCGCGGCATTTGCCGCCTTAACAGGAAAGGACGATGCTAATTTACTCGCCTGTATTCTTGCAAAACATCTCAACCCAAAAATCAAAACGGTTCTAAGAATAAGCAATCCTAAAAACAAAGCTCTGTTTGAAGAGATTGAAGACTTCCGTAGGTATTTTGATTTTATTATTTCGCCAGAGGAGATAGCCGCGGAGTATATTTTCAGGAACATAATAACTCCTGGCTTCAATAGAGTTCTCTTCCCACGTGAAGGTGCTGAGATAGTTGAATTCAGAATCGACGAAGGGAAAGAGGTTGCAGGAAAAGCCGTTAAAGATCTTAATCTTCCAAGAGATTCCCTGATAATAGCTGTCTATGACGAAAAGGGTAATCTGAGCATACCCTCCGGGGATACTAAGCTGCCCAGCAAGGGACAGGTGATAGTATTTGCAAAGAACAATGCGTTGAATGAAATTAAGTCCATACTTGAAAGGAAAAAGAAGAAAGAACAGAGCTGAGTTTGCTCTTTTATTCTTTCATGTTTATGTTTGGTTCCTGTTAGGATAAACTAAATAAGCACCTGATAGCGATAAAACCGGTTTATGACCAAAAGCACCCCCCTATACCATAAACTATTTAAGGTGATTAAGGAAGCCAAAATTGGTGTCTATTTTCACATTCATCGGGGGGCTCATCATGGAAGAGGTCATTAAACAGATTGTTGATGCTGAAAAGACCGCTGAAGAGAGAATTGAAAAAGCAAAGGAAGAGGCAAAGCAGATAATCCTAAAAGCCAGAGAAGATTCGAAAGTTCTTGAAAAACAAATTTTAGAAAATGCTGAAAAAAATGGTGCTCTTTTGATTGAGGAAAAAAGACGAGAAGGTGAAGAAGAGGCCCGTGTTATTCTCACACAAAGTGAGAAAGAGCTCAATGAATTAAGAGCCAAAGCGGTTGAGAATTTTGAAAAGGCTATTGTCGTGGGCATACAGCTCATAAGAGGGAGTTAAAGATGTTTAAACCTGAGGAAATGGCCAAAATTGAGCTTATTAGTCTTGGTAGGTATAAAGATAACCTCCTGACATATCTTCATGAGAAGGGTGCAATCGAGATTAGAGAAGTCGATGTTAAATTTACTCAAAAGGACGTTCCAAATGAGTTCTACAGGAAAGCTACCTCATACAGTATAAGTATTTCCCGCCTCATTGATTTTCTCAAAACACACAAAAAGGAGAAAGGTGGTGGGATTAAGGAATTTATTTTTCCTCCCGAAAAAGAGAAGAAGGTGTATAAATATCGGGGCATTGAACAGTTGATAAAAGATGTGGAAGCCTTCTTAGAAAAAGTTGAACCAGAGATAAAGGCTGTAGAAGGTAAATTAAATGCAGTGCAGACAGGGATAGAGAGGATAAAAACTGATATTGCAATACTGGAACTCCTTTCAGCTCTGAACATTGAAGTAGAATACCTCAAGCCAACAGACATGTTAGAGATTGTTGTTGGACTTGTTGAGAGAGATAAATATAAGCCTCTCATGAAGGATTTGAGAGAAACAATTGGTAATAGATTTGTGGATATTTCAAAGGAGCTCAAGGATAAATATCTTGTAGTTTTTGTGTTTCTCAGGGAAGATTATGAGAAGGCTAATCCTGTCCTGGCAAAACATTCTTTGGAGCGGCTTGAGATTCCTGAAGGAGAAGGCACTCCAAAGGATTTAATAACCAAATATAACGAAAAACTTAAAGAGAAAGAATGGGAACTTAAAAAAGCTAAAAAAGAAGCAGAATGGCTCTCCGAGCAGTATTATGAAGAAATACTCTTTTATCACGAGCTGATGGAAAATGAAAGGGATAAAGCTGCCATTCTGAATAATTTAGCAAGAACAAACATGACATTTGCCTTAACAGGATGGATTCCGAAGAGAAATATTTCCGATGTGATCGAAGGCATAAAACGCATAACTGAAGGTAAGGTTTACATAAACATCAAGGATCCAACACCGGAGGAGCTCGATGAAATTCCTATAAAACTCAAAAATCTGAAGTTTATAGAGCCCTTTGAAATGCTCACTGAAATGTTTGGTGTTCCAAAGTATAATGAGTTTGATCCAACGCCGATAATGGCATTTACATATTCATTCTTCTTTGGATTCATGCTCACAGACTTTATGTATGGCCTTATAATAGGTATCGTTGCTGCGTTGCTGATAAAAGGACACAAACATCTCAGGGATGGTACGTGGAGATTTGCAAATATACTACTGTTCAGCTCTTTCTTTACAATGTCTCTTGGAATAATGTTCGGGAGTTATTTTGGAAATGCACTTGATTTAGCTGGGTTCCATGTTCCTCGGCTTTTGGATACTATGAGAGAGGCCTTAACTGTCCTTGAAATAGCACTTGCAATTGGTCTTATACACATGTTCATAGGATACACCCTTGGATTCATAGTCAAGCTTAAGAACGGTGAAATAAAAGACGCATTAGTAGAGCAGCTTTCATGGATGTTCATCATAATTGCAGTGATTCTGTTTGTAATCTCTGAGAGGTATTCTGGATTTTTAACACCAGCAGAGGGACTATTTGTTGTTGGTTTCATACTCTTCGTTCTCAGTGAGCTCAAGAACGGTGGTCTAGCAGCACTCTTGATAATCTCTGACTTCTTCGGATTTGTAGGTAACTGGCTCAGCTACGCCCGTTTAATGGCACTAGCTTTAGCTACCTCAGGAATAGCAATGGTTGTTAATATCCTCGTTCAAATGATATGGGGTGTTAAAATAGGAGCAGTTCCTATAGGAATTGCAGTGGGAATCGTATTGTTCATTGGCGGTCAGTTCTTTTCAACTGCAATAAATGCACTTGGAGCTTTCGTTCATTCCTTACGTTTGCATTATGTTGAATTTTTTGGAACGTTCTACTCAGGTGAAGGTAGAAAGTTTGAGCCCTTCAGGGCCAAGAGAGAAGTCTCAAAATTAGAGTTAAATTTAGATTTGAAACTTAAAGCTTAAGGAGGTGTTGGAAAAATGGATCCAATAGTTTATGTATCTTTGGGTGCAGCTCTGGCTGCTGGAATAGCTGGAGCGGCATCTTCCTTTGGAGTTGGAATAGCTGGTGCAGCTGCCGCCGGAGCGGTTGCAGAGGACGAAAAGAACTTTAAAAATGCTCTTATCCTTGAAGGCCTTCCAATGACCCAGAGCATCTATGGCCTCATCACACTGTTCCTGATACTGATGGTTTCCGGAATCCTTGGTGGAAACTTTAAATTTAAAAATCCCAGTGACATAAATAACATCATAAAAAGTGCCATACTACTCGGTGCAGGTCTTACAGTTGGTCTCACAGGTCTTTCGGCTATACCGCAGGGTATAATCGCATCAGCAGGCATAGGGGCTGTAGCCAAGAATCCCAAGACCTTCACTCAGGGCATTATATTTGCCGCTATGGCCGAGACAATGGCTATCTTCGGTCTCGTTGGAGCTCTGATAATGATCGTTACAGGAGTTGGGTTCTGACCCAACTTTCCTTTAATCCTTAATGGGAGGAGAAACAATGGAAGGTGCAAAGCTCATCATTGAGGAAATCAACAGGGAAGCGGAACAGAAGATAAACTATATCCTCAATCAGGCGAGAGAAGAAGCTGAGAAGATCAAAGCCGAGGCTGAAAGGAGAGCAAAAGCCAAGGCAGATTGGATAATAAGAAAAGCACAGACACAAGCTGAGATTGAAAAACAGAGGATTATAGCGAATGCCAGACTTGAAGCTAGGAAGAAAAAACTTGCTCTTCAAGAAGAAATGATTACAAAAGTCCTAGAGGCTCTTAAAGAAAGACTCTCGAATCTTTCTAAAGAAGAATATTATCCAATGTTGATTGACCTGACTGTACAGGGGGCTCTAGAGATTAAAGAAAACAGGATTATCATAAGCTCTAACAAGGCTACCTTGGATATCCTTAAAGAGAATTTTGAGGATTTCAGAGCTAAAGTTATAGAACGACTTGGTAGAGATGTTGAGATAGAGCTTGGTAGTGAGATAGAGACGATAGGTGGAATCTTAATTGAGAACCCTGAGAGGACGGTTAGAGTTGACAATAGATTCGAAGCAAAAATGGATAGACTTAGGAGCGAGCTCAGAGCTGAAATTGCCAATGTACTGTTCAGGTGATCAAGATGGAAGTAACTGCTGTAACTGAAATCCTCGATACTACTCTTGCTCTAGTATTCGCATGGGTGGGATATAAAACGACCAGAATTCTCTGGAAATACACCCCCTACTCATATCCGAATGCCAGAATTAGGGCCATGGAAGCGAGACTCTTTAATGAACAGAAGTTCAATGAGCTTGCAGAATCGAAAACACTAAACAACTTCATAATCAATCTTGAGGACAGTGATTATAAGGACTATTTGGCCAATATTTCCTCTTATGATGCTGAATCAATAGAAAAGGCTTTAGATACAGCTCTTGCTGATATTTATGGTTTAATGTTTAAGATCTTACCTAAACGGGTTAATCCCTTCTTTAAACTGCTTCTGCAGGAGTGGGATGTTAGAAACATCTCAAGTATCGTTAAGGCTAAAATCAGTGGAGAACCAGCTGTCAATTATGTAATAGAGCTTGGTACTATGGTTCCTAAGATAAAGGCGATGGCAGATGCTAAAAGCATGGAGGAGATTCTAGTTATCCTTGAGGGAACTGAATATGAGGAAATTTATCAGGGACTCCTCCTTGGAGAGATAAGTGTTGATGAGTTTGAAACGCAACTTTATAGGATGCATTATTTAAAGCTCCTTGAGTATGCAAGTTCTAGAAAAGATGAAGAGAAGATAATCCTTGAGGAATTTGTTAAGCTTAAGATAGATAAGCTCAATATTCTTACAATTTTAAGAGCTAAAGCCCACAATCTAAAAGCTGATGTTATTAAGTCCTTTTTAATTCCAGGTGGAACTATAAATAAGAAGACTCTGGAGACTCTGCTCAATGTAGATGACCTAAGCATGGCATTGGCCGAGCTTGATTCAACAAAATATGGAAACATAATAAAGAATGTCCGAGAAGAAATTGAAGGGGACTTGTCAGTTCTTGGCAGGGAATTTGATAGATATATAAGAGAGAGGCTAGGGGAACTAACCAGATTCTATCCATTGAGTGTTGCTGTGCCTTTGAACTTTATCCTTCAGAAGGAAACTGAAATTAAGAAGCTTAAAGCCATTGCAAAGCTTATCGAGGATGGTATATTCCCCGAGAAGATAAAGGACATTGTAGGTGAGCTAACATGAAAATAGTTGTCATGGGCGATAAAGATACCGTACTGGGGTTTAAACTGGCTGGTGTGCATGAGACCTATGCTTTTGGGGAAAATGATCTTGACACAGAGAGAGCTAAGAACAAGATTAATGAGCTTATCGACAAACAGGATGTAGGTATTATACTTATAACTGAGAGGCTTGCTCGGAGAATTGAAGTTCCTACGGTCACATTTCCAATAATTCTTCAGATTCCTGATAAAACAGGCTCGCGTTTTGGTGAAGAACAGCTTAAGGAGATTGTAAGAAAAGCTATAGGTGTTGAGTTAAAGAGGTGAGGAAAATGGGAAAGATAATTAGAGTTACTGGACCTCTGGTTGTTGCAGATGATATGAAAGGCTCTAAGATGTATGAGGTTGTTAAGGTTGGTAAAATGGGCCTCATCGGGGAAATCATCAGACTTGAAGGAGATAAAGCCATCATCCAAGTTTATGAAGAGACAGCAGGTATAAGACCTGGAGAACCTGTTATTGGAACAGGAGCTTCTCTCAGCGTTGAACTTGGTCCTGGATTGCTAACATCTATCTATGATGGTATTCAGAGACCCCTTGAGATTCTTAGGGAAAAAAGCGGTGATTTTATTGCAAGAGGTTTAACTGCTCCGGCCCTGCCAAGGGACAAGAAGTGGCATTTTACTCCAAAAGTTAAGGTTGGTGATAAGGTCACTGAAGGCGACATCATAGGTGTTGTCCCTGAGACAAGCATCATTGAACATAAAATAATGGTTCCGCCAAAAGTTAGTGGTGAAATTATCGAAATAGTTGATGAGGGCGATTACACCATTGAAGAGGTTATAGCCAAGGTCAAGAAGCCCAACGGGGAGATAGAGGAGCTCAAGATGTATCATCGCTGGCCTGTCCGTGTTAAAAGGCCGTATAAGCAGAAGCTCCCGCCCGAAGTTCCGCTCATTACCGGTCAGAGAACCATCGATACCTTCTTCGCCCAAGCCAAGGGTGGAACAGCTGCCATTCCTGGCCCCTTCGGCTCGGGAAAGACAGTTACACAGCATCAACTTGCCAAGTGGAGTGACGCCCAGGCCGTCGTCTACATAGGCTGCGGAGAGAGAGGAAACGAGATGACGGATGTGCTTGAAGAGTTCCCCAAGCTCAAGGACCCGAAGACCGGAAAGCCGCTCATGGAGAGGACGGTTTTGATAGCCAACACCTCCAACATGCCGGTTGCAGCAAGAGAAGCCTCGATCTACACCGGGATTACCATTGCAGAGTACTTCAGGGACATGGGCTACGACGTGGCTTTAATGGCCGATTCAACGAGCAGGTGGGCTGAGGCACTAAGAGAAATTTCCGGTCGTTTAGAGGAGATGCCCGGTGAGGAGGGTTATCCTGCTTATTTGGCAAGTAAAATAGCTGAGTTCTATGAGAGAGCTGGTAGAGTTATAACACTGGGAAGTGAGGAGAGAATCGGAAGTGTTTCAGTTATTGGAGCTGTCTCACCGCCAGGTGGTGACTTCAGCGAGCCAGTCGTTCAGAATACACTTAGAGTTGTCAAGGTCTTCTGGGCCCTCGACGCCGATTTAGCCAGAAGGAGGCACTTCCCGGCCATCAACTGGCTTACGAGTTACTCCCTTTACATAGATGCAATCAAGGATTGGTGGCATCAGAACGTCGACCCTGAATGGAAGGCCATGAGGGACAAAGCTATGGGACTACTCCAGAAAGAGGCAGAACTTCAGGAAATCGTGAGGATAGTGGGGCCAGATGCTCTGCCTGAGAAGGAGAGGGCTGTTCTGATAGTAACTAGGATGATAAGGGAGGACTACCTCCAGCAGGATGCCTTCGACGAGGTGGATACCTACTGCCCGCCGAAGAAGCAGGTCACGATGATGAGGGTTCTGCTTAACTTCTATGACAAAACCATGGAAGCTGTAGACAAGGGGGTTCCTGTTGAGGAGATAGCAAAGCTTCCTGTAAGAGAAAAGATAGGAAGAATGAAGTTTGAGCCTGATATTGAGAAGGTCGCTGTACTCATAGAGGAGACAAATAAGCAGTTTGAAGAACTCCTTAAGAGGTATGGGGCGTGATGCCGATGCCAGGAATGGAATACTCAACCGTTAGCAAGATTTACGGGCCACTCATGATCGTTCAGGGCGTTAAAGGCGTGGCTTACGGTGAAGTTGTTGAGATAGAAACCGAGAGCGGTGAGAAAAGGAAGGGACAGGTCCTTGAGGCTAGAGAGGATATGGCAATCGTTCAGGTGTTTGAAGGAACCCGTGACCTCGATGTCAGGTCAACTCGTGTTAGATTTACAGGCGAGACGCTGAAGGTTCCTGTCAGCATGGACATGCTTGGAAGGATTTTCAACGGGACAGGAAAACCCATCGACGGCGGACCAGAGATAATCCCAGAGGATAGGAGGGATGTGCACGGTGCTCCCCTCAACCCCGTCGCTCGTGCCTATCCAAGGGACTTCATTCAGACTGGTGTTTCAGCAATAGACGGAATGAACACGCTCGTTAGAGGTCAGAAACTGCCCATTTTTAGCGGTTCAGGTTTACCTCACAACATGCTGGCTGCGCAAATAGCAAGGCAGGCAAAGGTTTTAGGCGAAGAAGAGCAGTTCGCTGTCGTTTTTGCCGCCATGGGTATCACCTACGAGGAGGCCAACTTCTTCAAGAAGAGCTTCGAGGAAACGGGAGCAATAGAGAGGGCTGTGCTCTTCCTTAATCTTGCAGATGATCCAGCTATCGAGCGTATCATTACACCGAGAATGGCATTAACAGTTGCCGAGTACTTAGCCTACGATTATGACATGCAGGTTCTTGTTATCCTCACGGACATGACCAACTACTGTGAGGCTTTGCGTGAGATTTCAGCGGCAAGAGAGGAGGTTCCGGGAAGAAGAGGTTATCCGGGCTACCTCTATACAGACCTTGCGACAATCTACGAGAGGGCAGGTAGAGTTAGAGGAAAGAAGGGAAGCATAACCCAGATGCCTATTCTGACGATGCCTGACGATGACATAACCCACCCGATTCCTGACCTGACGGGCTACATCACGGAGGGTCAGATGGTTCTCAGCAGAGACCTGCACAGAAAGGGTATCTATCCACCAATTGATGTGCTGCCATCTCTTTCAAGACTGATGAAGGATGGTATAGGTAAGGGCAGGACGAGGGAGGAACATCCTCAGCTTGCTCAGCAGCTCTATGCCGCCTATGCAGAAGGAAGGTCGCTCAGAGACCTCGTTGCTGTCGTCGGTGAGGAGGCTTTAAGTGAGACTGACAGGAAATATCTCAAATTCGCAGATAGGTTTGAGAGAGAGTTTGTTGCTCAGGCATATGATGAGGACAGGAGCATTGAGGAAACCCTTGATCTTGGCTGGGAACTTCTCGCTGAGCTTCCAGAGAGCGAGCTCAAGCGTGTAAGGAAGGAATACATACTCAAATACCATCCGAAGTACAGGAAGAGGGAGGGCTGAGGGGGTTCTAATGCCAAACATCCTTAATGTCAAGCCAACACGTATGGAGCTCCTTAAGCTCAGAAAGAGAATTCAGTTAGCTAAAAAAGGCCATAAGCTCCTGAAGGACAAACAAGATGCGCTCATTATGGAGTTTTTTACAATTTATGACGAGGCATTAAACCTGAGACGAGAGCTGAATAGTAAAATGGAAGAGGCTTTTGATGTTCTGCGTTTAGCTGAGATTGATGTTGGTATCCTGAAACTTAGAGAGATTAGTCTGAGTATCAAGCCAAACAAAGAGGTTGAAATAAGAAGAAGAAACATCATGGGTGTTCCAGTTCCCCTCATAGAGGCTGAAAGCTTCAAGAGAAGGCCAGATGAAAGAGGATATGCATTTGTTTCCAGTTCTCCACGTGTCGATTTAGCAGCGGAAAAATTTGAAGAAGTCTTAGAACTTGCAGTACGCCTTGCTGAGGTGGAGGAGACCCTGAAGAGGCTTGCAAATGAAATTGAAAAGACAAAGAGGAGAGTAAATGCTCTCGAATACATCATAATCCCGAGAATGGAAGAGACTGTGAAGTTTATAAAACAGCGCCTTGATGAGATGGAGAGAGAGAACTTCTTCAGGCTGAAAAGGGTTAAAGCATTAATTGAGGCCAGAGCTGGGACATGAACCTTTTTTCTTTTCTTTTCCCAGAATATTGAGGGATCCATTTATGCTCCTGTATCGGTATAAGGGTCTCAAACTTAAACTTCATCCTCAGGTGTATGAGCCGGCAGAGGACACTTTTCTTCTCGCTGAGAATCTGGCTGTAAGAAAGGGGGATATTGCTTTGGACATGGGCACGGGAACGGGAATAATTGCCCTTTTAATGGCACAGAAGGCAGAATATGTTCTTGGGGTTGATATAAATCCCATAGCTGTCAGACTGGCAAGGGAGAATGCGGAGCTTAACGGAATAATGAATGTTGACTTCCGTTTAAGTGATCTTTTTGAGAACATAGACGGAAAGTTTGACCTCATAACATTCAACGCGCCCTATCTACCAGGTAAACCTAAAGAACTGATTGATTTTGCTTTGGTTGGTGGAGTGAATGGTAGAGAAGTTCTGGACAGGTTCATTGAAGAAGTTGAATTACACTTAAAACCTGGGGGAAGGGTTCAAATTGTTCAGAGCTCAATAACAGGGGTGGATGAAACTCTTCAGAAACTTGAGAATGCAGGATTCAAAGCAGAAGTAACAGCTAAGAAGCATGTATTCTTTGAGGATATCATCCTTATACGGGCTCAGGCTAAATGAATTCTCCTGACCTCCTGAAGAAACTTAACCCTCGGTTTTTCCGGAGGTTCATACTCCCCTTCAGGAAAGTCAAATCTAAATTCATGGTTTTTAATGTTGATCATTATTGTTATTGATGGTTGCACACGTAACATGGATATGGATATTTAACAATCCTTTTTAAACTTTTTGGCGATTGCCGAAATATTTTTCGGCGATAAAATATTATCATGGATTACTCCAAAAGATTTAAAAATCAAGAAATCTGAATATAATAAAAATGGAGGTGATTCAAAATGAGAAAAATTGTTGTTTTTGTTTGTATTGTTCTAATGGCCATCTTCCTTCCTGCACAGGCAGCAGCTGTAGATTCCCCGAGAATAGACGTCTTTGTTGACAATTATAATTCAAATTCTGTTGTCTATTCATTGGAGATTGATATCCCTACAGACTCGCACGTATTCAAAGATATCAAGGTGCAGGTTAACGGCACTGGACTTGATAACTTCATATTAAGCAAACCCGAACTTCTAAACATGAACTCTTCTAATCACATTCTGGCAATATGGGAAATCACAAGTTCAAAAATCCATGATGCAGATAGGGATGGTCTTGTCCATGTTGCCGGCACTGTCTCCGTCCAGTACAGGACATGCACGGATAGTTCATTCCTGTATTGCTCTGATTTACATCGACTAAAGCTCAACTACAGCAAGGATATACTCCTTCCTGTTAAATTTGACAACTAAGAAAATAACCTTCTCTGTCAGGGGCAATAAAACCATTTATAAGGGGGAGAATCTAACAGTGAGGGTAATTATGGACAATGCTAATCCAATTTCTGCTCTTATACACTATGAGTTTGATGCAGCAATAGGAAACGGCTATGGCTTTATCTATAAACACGGGAAGATCCTTATACCCCCCCATTCAGAAAGAGAACTAATGTTTAAAGTTTGGTATCCTGAGTCAGGAACATATGGTTATTCTGTTGACCTTTCAGCTTCTCGGGTTGGTGAACGTGATTCGTGGAAGATAGGGTATCAGAATAGTTATGTGGTAGTCTTAAAGAAGCCACATCCTGTTGTTAAACCCCAATCTATAAAAATTGCTACATTTCATTATAAGTTTATATTCCTGCATTAACCATTTCTTTTTCTTAATCTTTTTTAGGTAGGAGAGAGCAGATACTGAAGGATTTATGTTTAAGAGAAGCCTCAATATGAAATGGATACTGATAACAAACAAAGCACATCATACTATCCTAAACAGCATCAATATTGTCATCCAACACATTTTTAAATATCCACCTGGACACTCAGTTAGGTGGGTCTAATGGCGATTAAAGTTGTTGCTGATCCAAACATGCCGGAAGAAACTGCGAGACTATTTCAGAAGCAGCATTATGCTCTTGTTGGTCATCACAGCTCCGTCAAACTCTGCCACTGGCTAAAGGAGAGCATAAAGAGGAATAGATTCTGCTACAAGCAGAAATTTTACGGGATACAGAGTCATCGCTGCCTGCAGATGACTCCAGTTACAGCATGGTGCACCCACAACTGTATATTCTGCTGGCGTCCGATGGAAAGTTTTCTTGGAACAGAGTTACCAAAACCATGGGATGACCCGGCATTTATTGTCGAAGAGAGCATAAAAGCCCAGAGGAAGCTTATAGTGGGTTACAAGGGCATGCCGGGAATAAACATGAAGAAATTCGAAGAGGCATGGAATCCAAAGCATGCTGCCATAAGCCTATCTGGAGAGCCAATGTTATATCCTTACATGGGTGATTTGGTTGATGAATTCCACAAGCGTGGTTTCACAACTTTCATCGTCACCAATGGTACTGTTCCCGAGCGTTTGGAGGAGATGATAAGGGAAGACAAGCTCCCCACCCAGCTCTATGTTTCCCTCACAGCCCCAGACATTGAAACATACAACAGCGTGAACGTTCCCATGATACCTGATGGCTGGGAGAGGATACAGGAGTTCCTAAGGCTGATGAATGGACTCTCAACGAGGACTGTGGTCAGACTAACGCTGGTTAAAGGAGAGAACATGCATAACCCTAAAGGATATGCTGAGCTGATCAAGCTCGCTAATCCGATGTTCGTAGAGGCTAAAGCCTATATGTTCGTTGGCTACTCAAGGAACAGGCTCACCATCAACAACATGCCGCACCATGAGGAAATTAGGGCTTTTGCCGAAGAACTCCTCAAGCATCTTCCAGGATATCATTTGGAGGATGAATATGAGCCGAGCAGGGTTGTACTCCTAATGCGGGATGATATTCCAAGGGAAGGGCGTTTTATAAAACACTAATTCCTCTTTTTCTTTATTGGAAAAAGTTTATTTATTCCAAAGCCGCATCACTATTTTAGAGGTGTGTACAATGAAAAGTAAAAGAGTAATTGCCCTTATAATCGTGGTGATTATGGTTATCCCTTATGTAAATGTGGGGGCAGTTCCTCTTCTCGAAGGCTCAGCCAAGTTTTTAGCCATGACTTCAGATAAAATCTCAAGAATTCAAGAATTAAGTCTAACCCTAATGGCCTTAGGTTCTGTTGAAGACAAAACAGAGTTTGATGTGAAACCCGTATTAGATGGATTAACCCAAAAGCTTCTGCAGGAGCAAAACCCTGATGGAGGGTGGGGCTACTATCCAAACAGCCCCAGCAACGTTGTCGATACTGCATATGCTCTCGTGGCTTTAGCTAAAATAAAGGGCAGATACATGACTCAGCAGGATATATATTCTGAGATATTAGATGCCATTGAGAAGGGGCAGAATTTCTTATTAGACAGCAGGAGTAAAGTTGGATGGGGTTATGTCCCTGATACAAAAGAGGAATGCTACCCTACCATAATGGCAGTATGGGCCCTTGGTGAGCTCGGTTATACGTGGTATAATCCTGTCATAGAGAATTCGACTGGGTATCTCAATAGTAATTGTGTTTCATCATGCGAATTACCTGAAAATGAAGCATTTGGCTTAAAACTTATTGCATATAAGAGCATTGGTTACCCAGTGGACAATAAAACTATTCAAAAATTAAAGGAAAAGTTATTCAACGAAACCTTAACTACACGGGTGAGGGCAATCCTAACATACGCTTTAACAATGTACGAGTCTTTTGATTTTGATGTGGCTAAAGCATTGTTGCTCCTTGAAAATGAGAAAAAAGGTACTGGTCCATTTTTCTGGAACACTCAAACGTGGATGTTTTCTTCCCCTGATACAGTTACGACGTCTGCCTATGCATTAATGGCGCTTTCTGTCACAGCCTCCTTTCTAAAGCCTGAAGAACGCCCTCAAACACCTTAT
>JAMOPD010000155.1 GCA_027064745.1 Thermococcaceae archaeon | reverse complement strand
AGAAGATGACGGTCAAGTCGGTGAAAGATATTGAAGAGTTTGAGGAGAAATACGCAGAATTAACTTCTTTATTTTTAGATAGTATGAAAGATATAGCAGAAGAGCTGAAAAGACCTTATCCCGATTGGACTGAAATTGCGAAGAGCTTTGCTTTTGGACTTAAGATGTTTACGAGAGCTGATGAGGCTGTTATCAGATTCATAGCAGACGTCAAGGAACTCATGAGTGAATATATTAGGTTAAAGCTTAAGGTTGAACAAATCGAAAGAATTAGAGAGAAGGAAATTGAAAGGAGTGAAATTGAGAAAGACTTTGAGAGATGGTATCAGGATGTGTTATCATCTCTTAACGGTAACAAAAACACGAAAAACATCATTGCTCTGTTGTATAAGTTAGGAGGCGTTGCGTTAAGAAATCATATTTGCGATGCTTTAAAATTGGATCCAAGAACAATAGATTCCCATATTCAAGAGCTTGAAGAAAAGGGTATAGTTAGATCGAATACGATACCTGTCAAAGGCAAAATAAAGTTTACAATAGTATATTTTAACCATCCGAAATTCGTAAACAAATCATTTCCCGAAATCTTGGATATACTTAATTTGCAAAGTTCTGCAAAAGGTAATATTGAACCTCTGCAAACAATTCCTGCAAAAACGAATAGTATAGAGGACAAGGAAGAGAATTTCAAAGAGGACCATTCTGAAATAGATGAGTTGACCAAGGAGGTTTAGAATATGACAACCTGTAGAAGAAAGAAACCAAAATGTGCAGTGTGTGGAAAGAAGATTAAAAGATTAAGAGGCGATTACTTTATTGAGGGTAATTACTATTGTAAAGATTGTTTTGAAAAAATGTCTGAAAAAGAGTTACGTCAAAAGCTACAAAGATACAAGTTCCAAATTAGGGAGCTTCATTATAACAAAGGATATAGCGTGAGTCGTATCTGTTTAGAACTTGGGTTTGGGAGACTAACATCTAGACACTTTCTTGAACCAATTCCTTTGGTTAATAGGATAATAGCCTTTGACATTCTTGGATATACTGATTGGGCAGAATACAATAGAGAGCATGCAAAAATTAGTAATAGATTGAGAAATAAGCTAAGATATAAATCTGGATTTAATCAAAAGTTAAAGAGGACAATCAAGGAAAGAGATGATTACAAATGTGTGATTTGTGGTAAAAACAAAGATTTGCATATTCATCATTTGGATTGGGATCCTACCAATAACTCAGTAGATAACCTCATTACATTATGCTCCGATTGTCATAAGTTTGTTCATAGATTTAAGATCACGCCTCCTGCCCATTATTCTCTTGACTCCAAGATAAACTACCTACGTAGAAGTGTATATTATTTGAAAAAGCAAATAGAGCTACTTAAATCAAGTTATTTTCCAGAATGGGAGGTCTAATCTATGTTAAAGCCAATACGATATGTCCTTGCTCCTTTACACAAAGAACCAACGGCTGTAGAGTTCAAGTATAGGGGCTTGGAGAGAAGGGTTAAGATAGGGTATAAATGCAATCCCAAGAGACCGATTCCATCACCACATTACTTCGATCCGAAGATGTACAAGGTTGAATCTGGAAAGGTCATCCTCGTCGTAGCGGGAAAGGGCATGGGTAAAACTAACCTTATGAGAAACATTATTCAGGCATATTACAGGACTACGACGAATCCGATTATAGTTTTCCAAGAAAAGGCTGGAGATCTGAACTTCAACCGATACCCAACGCTCAGACAGTGTATGCGATTAGGAATTGAATACATCCGACTTGCACCGCCTGTTGGCAAAAATAGTGTTCAAAGGTATTTAGTTCCGCTGAGGGATAAGCTGAAGAGGGAAGAAGTTAAATACAAGATTCCGCTGTGTGAGATGGACTACTCAAGTCTTGAAAAGTACGTTAGTAAAAGAATAGGAAGTACGTGGGCAGGAATGATCTTAGAAAGAATTTGGCAGAATCCGAGGAACATTCAGAACATCCACCTGCTTAGAGAAGCCGTTTATGACGAGCTCGTAAAATTTGAAGATGACAAGCTGTATGAACAAATGTTGTTGTTTCTGGAGAGGTTTTTCCAGATCCTTGAGATGGACGAACTGCTTGAAGTCCATAAAGCAGTCTCGGCAGAAACGATATTCGATGATCAGCAGATAAACATCGTCGATTTGTCAGATATATCCGATGTCGAGCAGAAGCAGTTTGTTGTGGCTCAGACATTGAAAATGGTTGAACGTCTCTATAAACGACGTGAGTGCTTTATTGGAATCACGGAGACTCATGTGTATGCACCCGAAGCTGGTTCCAACCCCGCAAAAGATGCAATCGTAAGACTCGTAACGGTTTTAGCCCGTTCCTACGGGTGGATAGTGTTCCTTGAAACTCAAAGCCCTGATGCGTTGGAGCGTATAGTTCTGGAGAATGCCGACGAAATCTACATTCTGGGTTACATTCAGAAAAGTAAGCTCTCCAAGCTGATTAAGTGCTCGTCCGTCTGCTTTGAAGGTTTCGTGGACAAATACTACAAGGTTGTAGAGGATATTCCGAAGGGAAGAGGAATTTGGGGTAGTGTTACCAATCCAACCAAACCTTATTTGGTTCAAATTTTGAGATCCCCTGTCGGTTAACGCTCCTCCCTTCCTCGGGAGGAAAAATGTTGGGAGGTGAAGACCGGTGGGATTGTTGAGGAGAAAGGAGACGAATAAGAGTAAGAAGAACAAAAGTAGAGAGAAGAGA
>JAMOPD010000154.1 GCA_027064745.1 Thermococcaceae archaeon | reverse complement strand
TTCCTCCAATATTCCTGCCTATTACTGGTACCTTGAGAGAATTTGCCTCAAGAACCACAAGCCCAAAGCCTTCTCTTTTTGAGGGAAGAAGAAGTATTTTTGTTTGAGAGAGAATTTTATCAATATCCGTTCTGTACCCTAAAAACCTCACATTTGGGGGTGCATTTTTCTCTAATTCCTTCCTGAGGGGGCCATCACCCACGATAAGAAAACTTTCACTTGGGAAGAGCTTGGCGAGTTGAATTAGAACGGAAGGATTCTTATATTCCCTTAATGCTCCAATAAATGTGACGAATTTCTTCTTCAGACTATAGAACCTTAACGGCTTTATACCATTTGGTACAACATGCACTCTCTCGGCCCCAAGATGAATAGCTTTCTTTGCTAGATAATGGCTAACAGTTACAACAACATCGGCCTCCATCAGACTCTTTTTTACAAAATACCTGCCTAATGGTAACTTTGACATGAAATCTAAATCGCTCCCATGTGCTGTTACCACAAGTGGTACTCCTACTTTCTCTTTTGCAAGAACCCCAGCATAGCTAGTTGTTCCAATAAAATGGGCATGGATAATATCAAAGTTAAATTCCTCATTGAGCTCTGCAATTTTCTGTGCCGCCAATATAGAGAAGCTTATACCCCTGACTCCGAATATATTAGGCACAGTAACTTGATAGATGAACTCTCTTTCAAAATCTCTTGGTTTTACTGGACCGTATGTTAATACATAAACGTCATGTCTTTTTCTCAATTCTCTAACAAGGTTATCAAGATGATTTGCAATTCCTCCTCCATGTGGAGGATAATGTCCGACCATTAGTATTCTCATAGTTATCAAGAGAAAATAGACAAAAGAAATAAAAGCCTTTGCTTTCTGTGTATGATACTGTCAGGGGTCAGACAGCCCGCCAGACGCTCTCACAGGTTATCCTGATAGTATGCTGTGTATTGCCGATATCAGTGTCTTTTGCCTCTTGAGTGTTCTGGTTTATGCTTATTTCTGCTCTTTTCGTTAACGAATAGATTCCTCAATTTCTCCTTGATAACCTGAACAATATCAAATGCTGACTCCAAATCTCCTTTCTGTAGATAATCCTCTGCCTGCTGGATTAATTTTTGTACTTCACTAACATCAGCTCCTGAATTAGCTAAGGCTTGTATTTGAATCTGCAATCTCAAAATATCATGCTCAAGAGCAACAGTAGGAAGACCATGAAGTATTTTATTTTTCTCTTTACCGGCTAAGAATACGACTACATCAGCATGGTTTCGGGCATATATGGCATATCTATATGATGATATATAATTCCCTCTACTGTATTCTTCTTTTGATTTTTCAAGTTCTTTATTAGCTAATTCGAGCATGTTTTTTGCCCCAGGAATTTTTAAATCATCAAGTATATCTTTGGCGAGTTCTAAAACAGATTCTGTATTGGTTATAGCTTCGAGACACAACTCCTTACTGGCTTCAACAGTGATCTGGGATAGGGTTACACCATTCCTCTCAACCATCTGCTGTAATATTACAGACATCTTTTGTGTTAGAAGGGGACTTTTAACAATTACAACATTCTTAGGCCTGATTAAACTTCCTATAACCTCAGTTTGATTTTCAAGACCATTATCTACAAATATCGGGACGATTCTCTTAAGTTTCAGCTTTTTTATAACTTCTATTGCTCCTTGATCACGTCCATTAACTATGAGAACCTTAACATTATCAAATATCCCCGGAAATTCTTCCTTTGCATTTTCAATGACACGTATATTAGTTGAATACCTATCCTCTCCATACCACCTCTCATACGGTATCCCAAGGTTGTCCAAGTCTTGTTCGTATTCAACTGGCACAGCAACGGGTCCTCCAATTATTATAACCTTATCTGGCATTTGCTTTATTATTTCAGCCGTGACATTAGGCTTGTATATTCCCCAGGGTGTAACAATGACACTTATATTTAACAAAGAGGCAATGCTCATGGCAACTGCTGAATCTGCTTCATTGTTGCTAACTAAGATTACAACATTCACGCCCTCTGCGCGCACACTGATTGTACTTATACTTGCGATGAGAATGAACGCCAATGTTAAAACACATACTTGTTTCCATTTTTTACTCTTCATACTTTCTCACCGGTAATAGTTAGCAAAAACCCATATTTAAGCCTTTTTCACGAAATCGTTTTATTCTATTTGCATTTAGGACATTAAAAAGAGTGTAAATCGCTTTAAAGTTAAAGAACGTTCTGGAAGGTTTAGTTTCGTTTAAAAACCTTTTTAAAGGCTAGTTGGGTGTAGGAAGACATGCTCATGCCATATTTTTTTGCAATCTTCTTTAACAGTTTTTGAGAGCTTGTGCCATACTGACATGCTTTTTTCTCTCTCAGTGCTACTTCCTCTGGAAGCCCAAGTCTAAGCGCAACCCTCCTTAGGAGATATTTTCTTGTATTGTCATTGATTTTATACCAAACAGGTGTCCTTAAGGCAATTCTGATTATATTTAGATCTAAGAAAGGAAAACGGCCTTCTACGCTATTAAACATTGCTACTTTGTCATCTCTAGCCAAGTTTCTTTCACTCAAATTAAATATGTCTCTATACATTAGTGAAGGATCTCTGAGGTATTTATAATACCCACCAAAAAGCTCATCTGCACCCTGACCGCTCAAGAGAACTTTAATTCTATCTCTATATGCAAGTTTTGTTGCAAAATAGAGTGGAATGCCAATAGCCAGGTTCATAGCATTG
>JAMOPD010000153.1 GCA_027064745.1 Thermococcaceae archaeon | reverse complement strand
CCGCCAGGAATCAAAGTGGGAAAGTCCCTTAAGCCTTAAAATCCTTTCATAACCCAGCCTTTTTAAATAGTCGTTATGGTCTTTACAGGAAAGGACCCATTCTTGTATCCAGCTCTCGAAAACATCTGGGTCTTTACTTGCCTGGTGGGCCTCTTCCACAAACTCATAATCCTCCATATACAGATCCATATCTTCCATTCCCACCCTCGATAACCCACCGGGATGAGCTCCAAAAGGAACCTCTGATACACTTCGGACATAATGCCCGGGAAGCCTCGTAAGCTGCGAATGTTTTCGAATAGTCTCGGTGGGTACAATCTTTTCCACAGTCAGGATAACGCCTTCTTTACTAGCCATGGCTCCATATAAATCTTCAGCAAAGGGTGGTAAAAAGATCGCATTACCTTCTTTATCTGCCATCAATCCGTGGATGATTGTTATGTCAGGCTGCAAAGGCCTCACCAGACCGACCTTCTCACCGGTCTGGAACGGATCATCAACTATCAAAAAATCTCCATCGTTCTCTTCGGCCATACCACTACCAATAAGAGAAAAGGTAGGTAAAAAAGGAAGTCCTAATGCCGCAGCTTTTAGCCGTAAAGGTAAAGTATAGATTGACCAATTTTCTATTTCCAGGCTTCCTTCTTTGAATGCCCGTTGGTACACCCTGTTAGGACTTGGAGCATAGTAAGGATCTCCACAGTAACTTGTGATTATCTTCCTGACCAACCCACCATGAACCAGTATAGATTGAGGAAAGTTCATAGAGATGCCAACAAGAGTAAATTTCGGATCCTTCTTCCAAAACTGTCTGGCAATTTCATATATAACCGCGGTGCTCCACCGGATATGTGTCTGACCTGTATGGATCATCATCCCAGGTTTGATATAACGCGAAACAGCCGCGTTAAGTGACAGGACTTTGCTTGAACTACTCTCCAATAACTCGTCACCAGGAAGTAGCTCATCCAAGATCCCCATCGTAACCATCTCCATTATTTCCTACGCCACGTCTGTCACTTAACCAGAATTGTTACAGAACTATTCGGACCAGCTCCCATGGCGTGGGCCAAACCAGCCTTTGCCTTTTCCACCTGTCTTTGACCAGCCTCTCCTCTGAGCTGGCAAACCAGTTCAAAGATTTGCCCCAATCCAGTAGCCCCAAGAGGATGTCCCCTTGACATCAATCCCCCATCTGTGTTGACAGGAAGGTCACCGTTTATGTCAAAGACCCCCTCTCTAAGCAGCCGAGGGGCTTCACCCGGGGCACAGAATCCCAACTTTTCAATATCCCAGAGTTCTGAGGGTGCCATAGTATCATACGCCTGAACCACATCTATATCTTCAGGCCCTATACCTGCAGTTTCGTATGCTTCTTTGGCCGATATTTCGACTATACCATCTTTGGGAGGATACTTAACACTTTCAACCATGCCACACATATATATATCCTCACCATAAACTCCTGATGCCAAAACAGACGCTGCTACTGAGATCGCCCGCTTTCTGTTTTTCACTTTATTGCCATTGCACAAAATCGCAGCGGCTGCGCCATCGGCAAGGGGGCAACAGTGAAATAGTCGTAACGGTTTAGCCACCATGCGCGAATTCATCACTTCCTCAATGGTTACTGGCTGCTGAAATCTACCGTATGGACTCAATGCTCCATTACGACGGTTTTTAACTGTAACCCTGGCAAAGTCTTCTTCTGTAGCGCCATACTCGTTCATATACTTCACCGATGCCAGCGCATAGTTAGCAAACTGAACATTAAAACCCATTTCAAGCTCCAGAGGCCTGAATGCTGTACTGGGAATTGGCCCCTTCGGCATCTTTTCCATCCCTAAAGCCATAGCAACATCGCACATCCCTGTTGCAACAGCTTGATATGCAAGTCGAAAGGCCGAAGAACCACTTGAACACGCATTTTCTACGTTAACAACAGGTATGCCTGTCAGGCCTATTTCCTTTACCGCTTGATGACCCGAACCGGTTCCCTGATACACGCTGCCTGCGAATACTGCTTGTATATCTTTCCACTCCAGCTGCGCATCATCTAAGGCTTTTAACATCGCCTCACTTCCCAGATCGTACCATTCCTTGTCAGGATAAACCTTCCATTCGGTCATACCAACACCAACCACAAATACTTGAGCCATCTATTAATCCCCCTTTGGAAACTCTTTCACTATTTCACAACCTTAAACTTGTAAGTTAATACTTGGTTTCCTTCTTCGTCTTCAAAAAGCGGATCTATAA
The DNA here is from genome assembly GCA_027064745.1 of Thermococcaceae archaeon. Taxonomy (GTDB): domain Archaea; phylum Methanobacteriota_B; class Thermococci; order Thermococcales; family Thermococcaceae; genus Thermococcus. The sequence continues at coordinate 493 of JAMOPD010000153.1, read as the reverse complement.
CCAAGCGTACATTTGAACCTACCTTGATGCTCTCAAGATCGTCACTTACCAACAGGCTCATAAATCTTACTCCTTCTGGAAGTTCAACAACACCATAGGCGTAGGGAACAGAACCTTTATAAAAGCCTCCTCCCGGACGCTGGTAAACCACGGTACAGGTAATAACTTTCCCCTGATCGCTCAGCCTCACGTCTTCCAAGTTCCTTCCCTGACAGTGGGTACACACACCATTTTGCTTCCTGGGAAAGAACAATTCACCGCACGACGTGCACTTGCTTCCGATAAGCGCGATTTCCCCTGCATCATTGACTCCCCATAATCCTTCTCTTATCGGGATACTTTTGCCATTACCCATTTTCCATGCTCCTTTTTCATCTCAAAATTTTGCCTTAAAAAATCAGTTGCCTTATCAGCACTTAGCGCTCACAATAAGCATTCTCTACCCTTTGAAAAGAACCCTGTAATCTGAGCCCATTCTCCCTGCGCCCACAAT
>JAMOPD010000152.1 GCA_027064745.1 Thermococcaceae archaeon | reverse complement strand
CTTTAAAAGATTAACTTCTCTCAGGCTTCCTCGCAACAACCCCAAGCGCTTCCTCAACCCGTTTAACGTTCTTAAATCCTACTTTTCTCAGCCTTTCCATAACTCCTCTTTGCAAATCTCTCCTTCTGTACTTCTTCCCTGGATTTCCGACGTAATGGAAGAGTCTCCCGCCCGGCCTCAGCACTCTGAATAGCTCGCGGTAGAACTCCTCGGAGTAGAGTTGTCCCGCTAGGCTGAAGCGCGGCGGGTCGTGAATTATGACATCAAATGTCCCATCTCTAAAGCGCTTTATGACGTCAAAAGCATCCCCATGTATCACCTGAATGTTCTGCGAGTGAAAGAGCTCCCAGCTCCATGGGTTTATTCTTGCCAGCTCTATGACATTTCTGTCTCTCTCGATTGTTATCACATATGCTCCCCTTCTGGCAGCTTCGATAGCCGTATAGCCGAGCCCCATGCACGTGTCAAGAACGGTCTCCCCCTCTCCCGGCCTGACGGCATTTACCTTGCTCTCAGTGTCTTTCATGGGATCGGTTCCCTTCGTCCTGTGCATCCTTATTCCGTTTATCTCTATCGTTGGCGGAATTGTCGGGACGAGTTTGTAAAAGTGCTCGCCGGCTATGGCTGCCTTGAATACTCTTCCACCAGCGATGAAGTAGATGTTCCTGTCATCTCCAGCAATTCTCTCAATTGTTTCTCTATCGATTTTACTCCCATCTGGAAATATGAACTTCCCCTCTCTGATTTGGACAAGCCATGTCCTACCTGTTTTCCTCAGGTCAAGGTTTATTCTCGCCCCACCTTTTGCAAACAGCAGACTCCTCGCGTCTTGCGCAGTTAGGAAATACACTTCCATCGGCTCACCGCTTTGAGCTGGGGGAGGAGGTTATAAAAAGATTCCTCAGCTGATCACCTCTTTAAATACTCTTTCAAAGTTCTTGAATGTTATCGCCTTAACCTCCCTCTCCGAAAACCTCTCTTTCAAAAGTTTCATCAGAGCAGGAATTTTTTCTTCATTTCCAAAGCCCTGAACGCTTCTTCCGCTCCATCCCTCAAGGTAATAGACGAAGTCAAATCCCAGGCCAACATGCTCGTAGCCTGCTAAATCAACCATGTACTCTATGTGCTCAACATATCTTTCAAGGGTGGGCTCATCTTTATGGACGAAGTTAGGGATTGCAACGGCTCCAATTACTCCATCCCTCTCCGCTATAGCCTTAATCTGCTCATCAGTTAGGTTCCTGGCGTTGTCGCATAACCTTCTCGCGTTGGAGTGTGAGGCTATTACAGGGAAGGAAGTTGTGTGAATGGCATCCCAAAAGCCGGCTTCGTTTATGTGGCTGAGATCTATGACGATGCCCAGCTCCTCCGCCTTTCCGAGGACTTCAATTCCGAAGTTTGTCAGACCTCCATTTGTCCTCTCAAAGACACCATCGCCTATCGCATTTCTTAGGCTCCATGTCAGTGTCAGAACACGAAGGCCGAGTAAGTGGAATATCTCCAGCAGGTCTATGCTATCCTCAATTGGCTCTCCTCCTTCGAGGCCCAGCCAGAGGGCAACTCTTCCGTCTTCAATGGCCTTTCTCATTTCCTCAACACTAGTTACGAGCTCGAAGCTATCACTTTCTTGTATGTCCCTCTTCATGGAGTTTATGACCTCAAGGGCATATCTAAGGGCTTGATTCCTTTTCTCAGCTCTTGTCCAGACCGCCATGACTCTGGCCGTTACGGTGTTCCCAAAGAAGCGCTCAAAATTTTCCTCAAGAACTCTGCTTTTTCCCTTTTTCCTCTCGTCATATACTAAGGTAGGTAAATCTGAATGGGCGTCGAAAATCATGATATCACCATGGAGAATAGGAAAACAGGGTATATAACCTTCATCTTCATGATCTTTCAATGGCCGCTATCTCTTCTATGGTAGTCCTTTTGATGCTATCTTCTGGAATTTCTCGGGCAAGCAGATAAGCTTTTTCAAATTTTCTCTGTTTGGCCAATGCAACTGCTACAGTGCTTAAAGCTTCACTTCTCTTTTTTATGTCCCCTATTTTATTGGCGAATATTATAGCTTTCTCTAAGTCTCCCAGTTCCGTGAGTAATCTTGCTATATATTGTATAGTTGTCTCTGGAATATCCTCTTCAATATCTTCCTTAAATGCAGTCTTCGTAATTTCGAGGTACTGGGGATTGTTTATCTTCCTGAGCCACAATGCTACTTCCAGCAACGCGATAAACTTTTGAATGCCCGAATACACCGTAGAGAGTATGGAAACAGCTTTATTTCCATCTCCATTATTTAGAGCCTCTCTAATTTCAGGCATACCAGCATGGAGAACAGTGAAGGCTAATTTAGATTTTTTCTCCAAGAGAGCGGCTTTTTGGCTTAAATTAAGTTTGTCAAAAATATCATAAGACCTTGTGTAAAATGGGATAGCCTCTTTTGAGGGTAGTTGATCTCCCGCCTTTTCAAGGAGTTCAGCCATTTCGATAAGATAGTCGACCTTCAGATTGTATCCTACCTCAGCCCGGATTATTTCATCAAAAGCAATTTCAAAAATATCAAGGGAATGTTCTGCAAATCCAGAAATGGCCAGATAGTATGCCAGATATGCCAATGCTAAACTTCTCCAGATAGGGTTTTTGATTCTGCTTGCGATGTCAATGCTATCTTCGAACAGTATCAATGCGGCTTCATTATCACCTATAGAGGAATATGTGGAAGCAATTAAACCATAGGCCGAAACCTTAACTTGAGGCTTTTTTATTTTATCGGCCAGATACATTGCATCCTCAAGTAAGGTTTCTATCCAATTGATGTCTTCGTTTTCATAATATAATGCATGGGCTATCATGGTTAAAGCCTGAACCTTGTCAAAAGGATCTTCTAACTCATGCACTTTTCTAATAGCATCCCCATAGGCTCCTGCTTTTATGAGAACCTCAATATCTTTAAGCTCCGTCATGCTAACTATAAAATTCATCTAAATCCTTATAAATCTTCTCTGCATTTCATAAGGCAAGAGGGGATTAAAGTGCTCACATTAGCGTTATATAACTCTTATGATCCTAAAAGAGTCCATGAGGCTCATTTAAGAGCTATTGCAAGAGCTGCTCCAGTATGTAAGGCTTTTGGATTTCATTTGGCCTTAATTGGCTTCCCTTTTGAAGGAAAGCCCCTAGATGTAGCTAAGGAGATATCCCAGAACACGACCATTGGAGAAGGTGGGAAATATCTTCTTGAACTTGCTAGCGGCAATAGGTTTCACCTTTTGGAATTTCTAAGGAAAGGCTATCCAGCTCAGTTTGGTCATGTAGTAGCTACAACAAGGAAACCAAATGATAAGAAAACAATAAGTGCTATCGAGATCGCCGAGAGAGCTCTTCGAGGTGAGAGTTTTTTCCTCATAGTTGGACTTGGGAGGCATGGTCTTCCAAAGGAAACATTTAAGTTGGCTGAGTATCATCTGGACATAACTGATGGGAAAAAAATTAGCCTTGAAACTTGTACGGCTATAGGTGCTATTCCAACAAAAATCAGCACATTAATGGAGGCGTTAAAATGGAGCTTAAAGAATGGAAAGAAGATATAGCGTGGATTGTAATAACTATAATACTTGTTTTGGCTTTACATACAGCTTTAAAATTCGCTCTTCACACGAATTCTCCTCTTGTTATAGTGGTAAGCGGCTCTATGGAGCCTGTTTTCTACAGGGGAGATGTAATCCTTCTTGAAGGAGTCTCTCCACAGGATATTAAAGTGGGAGATGTTGTTGTATATAAACGACCTTACACTAGATATCCAATTATACATCGTGTTAGGGGTATAGAGAAGATTAATGTCGATGGAAAACAAAAGTTATGCTTTGTTATCCAGGGAGATAATAATCCTGTTCCTGATCCTGGTTTGGTTGGTTCTCCATATCTCGATTGCATTCCAGGGGATGTTATAGAGGCTAAGGCATTGCTGGTATTTCCTAAAATAGGCTTAATACCCCTGGAAGTACGGGAGAAACTCAGTTTGGGATAAGCCTAAATCGTTGCTCTTAAAAACTTCTCTTTCCTTCTAATTCTGGTGATGGTATGAGGTTTATTCCAATGATAGTTGCGAAGCCTGAAGTGCAGATGGCAATAGACGAGGCGGTGATGAGGGCACGCATAGAAGGAAAAGTTCCTGATACGGTCCGTTTATACGTTTTTAGCCCGAGTTCAATAACCATTGGAAGGTTTCAGAGCATCAGGCATGATGTCAACCTTGAAAAATGCAAGGAACTTGGCATTCCTGTCGTCAGAAGGATAACTGGTGGTGGTTCGGTTTTTCACGATGAATTCGGAGAGATAACATATTCGGTAATAGCCGGCGAGGAACTTCACCCAGCGTTGAGGAACGTTGAGGAGAGTTACCGCTATCTTGCGGGCTCACTTGTGGATGCGCTCAAAGAGCTCGGTCTGGATGCGGGATTTTCAGGGCTTAATGATATTGTCGCCAACGGTAAAAAAATCAGCGGCTCAGCTCAGACGAGGAGGAAAGGGGTAATACTCCAGCACGGCACATTCATGTATTCAACCCGGTTAGACGTTCTTGTTTCGGTGCTGAAAGCCAGCAAGGTCAAGCTAAAGGATAAGGGTGTGAAGAGCATATGGGAGCGGGTCACGACACTTGAGAGGGAAGGGATCAAGATGAGCAGGAGTGAAGTGTATGAACTCCTCAAGAAGAAGTTCTTTGAGGTCTTTCCACTTGAGGAAGGGCGGCTGACAGATTATGAGCTTGAACTCGCCGAAAAACTCGTGGAGGAGAGATATGGGAATGAGACGTGGAACTATTCCCGCTAGCTGAACTTTTATCTTTTTGAAGTTCTTCCTGAAAATACCATTTCCTCCAAACTTTCATTCTCAGCTTTTGAGGTCATTTCTCAGACGAGAACTACTCCTACCAGCTTAGCATCTCTTCTCTAATAGAAAAGTTCAGCCTCTCTGGACTTATTTTTCAGCTTTTTGAAGCTCTTTTCCAGAGGAGGACCACTCAAATCAGCAAAGCATTTCCTCCTTAACTGTGTAGAAGAGTTCATCCTCTCCGAGCTTCATTTTCAGCTTTTTGAAGTTCTTCTCTAGCCTTGGAAGCCTGTTCTTCGAGCGCTTGAGCATTTGATTGCCAACTCCAATAGCAAAGTGGAGATACTCATCGCTCACAAGAACTTTTCCATCCTTTCCGAGAGGAGCGGTCAGGTATTCGGTGGCGTTTATTTCAACGAGATATCTGGCGTTTATGACCTTGAATGTCGTGTATTTGAAGCCGCTTGCAAGGCCAAGCTCATGAAGCATTTTGGCTCTCTCTAAATCTTCGGCGACAACATGGAAGATTGGAGGCTGGCTCTTGAGAAAAATTAAACCTTTTCTTGCTTTTTTCAGGCTTGATTTCGCCTCCTCGAATTCAATTTGACGATGCACTTTTATCAGCCACCTTGCTAAGGGTTTGGCGCCGGGAGCTGGCTCCTCTATGATGCCGATTCTCCCAGAGCATGAGGATGTGGTATAAACTCCTTTGATGGAGTTTATGAGCATGAGGAGGTCGAGGATGTCCTCATCAACTTTCCTCTCCCGCACTGCAGTGAAGAGGCTTTTGAGGGCTTCTCGTTTTGCTTTCATACTCTCAGCCTCCCTTCTGAGCGGATTCATGAGAATAAAGGTCTTAAAGCTTTCTCTCTCCAGATTTTGACGAAAACTTTATAAAGCTAACCCAAAAAGTTAAGCTGAACATGGCCGGGGTGGTGTAGCCTGGTTAGCACAGGGGACTGTGGATCCCCTAGCCCGGGTTCAAATCCCGGCCCCGGCCCCATAATTTTTGCTCTCTTTTTGTGAGTGGATATGGACAAAATCCTCCATGAGAGGTATTCTTGTTGACTATTAGTATATCACAACATGCATACGCTGAAAGGACAAAAACCCTAGTTCCTGTCATGTCTTTGGTTGTGTCTGCTTGAACGCCTGTATGAGCAACCACTTGGCATTTACAAGCATCCAAACCAATTTTTTAATCATGAGAACTAGGTAACAAAAACTGAAATTAAAAATAAAATGGAAATTAAAAGCTAAAAGATTCATTTAAAGATATTTATCAGGAAAAGCAGTAGCACTACTATTCCCCCGAGTAGATAATAGTTTGGAAGCTGTGGCAAAATGTCAACATTGTCTGGAATCCCATCTCCGTCCATATCATTCCTTATCTCTTCTATTTTTGATACATATTTTGCAGCTTTTGAATAGTCCCCTGAGGCATATGCCTTACTAGCGTTTTCAATCGATTCTTTCAGGATTTTTGCACGTAGCTTTAGTTGGGGTATACCAAGTAGTTTTGAAATCTTCTCATATTGGGGAACGTCGGAATTTAGAAATTCTTCACTTTGTTTAATTTCATTCATAGCATCTTTAGCGGTTCTCTCTAAGTTATTTAGTTGTTCAGTTACCTTCGCATATTGGGCACTTGCTTCTTTGAATTTCCCACTTGCAAAATATTCATCCGCTTCTTGGAGCTGTTTGGATATGCTGGATGGAATAACTATTTTTTCGGCTTTTATCTGTGAGTATCTCGTGTATGTCGTTTTTCGCTGTTTTATAGCATTTGCAATATCTGGGTCTTGGCACTTTTTAAGTATGACAGTCCACTGCTTCTCTGCTTCAGTATAATCACCTGAGGAATACAACTTCTCAGCTTTGTTAATGTCTTCCTTGAATATGATATCCACATTAATACCATTAGTTTTGAGGTTTAGAAGACAGCTTTCTGTTTTGTTTTTTATCCTCTGGGCTTCAGATGCATATGATTCAATTTGTTCGGCTATATTCTTGGCTTTTTCGAATTCCACAGATGCTTTGGTATAACTTCCTTCTTGGAAAAATTTAATTGCCTTGTTGTATGCCTCCCAAGCACTATCAATCTTATATCCTTTGGATTGTAAAGTTGTTAGAACACTGTATGATTTGTTCATCTGCTCCCATGTTTGTTCAAATGCCTTTATCCGATCTTCCACTTCAGTTTTTAATGCATTACAGTTTGTCACAGCTGTTGAGAAATAGCCTTTTCTCATATATTCTGTAATCTCTGGGTATATCCGATCTTCAATATCTGCGAGGGCTATTTGAATCTTTGTACCGGTACCGTAGCTTATCACATATTTAGATGTTGCCTCAGATATCATTGATAGAAGTGTGCTCCTACAATTTTTGGCATTATTCCAGCCTTTTATTATATCCTCAGCAAGAGACTTCGCAGTATCTAAATAGTGGATAGCTTTGATACAGTCCCCATTTTCGTATTCCCTTTTAGCATCATTTATTTTAGTCCATGCTGGATCTAAGGGTATTTCACTTGATTGGCTTTTTAAGAAATTTTCTACACTCTTCTCTTTGTCAGGATAGATCTTACATGATTTACAACACTCTTCAATTAATGTGGCGGCTTCTACTGCTAGATCCTTGGCAGATATAAAATCTCCAGAATCAAAGGCATTTTTAGCTTGCTTGAGCTTTGTGTTGGCTGTTGACACGATTGATTCAGGACAGCTGTTACAGTCTTTATCCACAAGTTTTGGGTTATTTATAATAAGTGTTGCATTGTCTATTGCCTTTTTTGCATCTTTAGCGAGTTTTGTATCTTCATCTATAGAGGTTATTGTAGTTTTGCAGAGATCTATAGCACTTATATAGTCCCCTATTTTTATATAACTTGATGCAGAATCCAGAGAATTTTTGTAAGTGTCTATCTTGCTCTGAGGTAGTAATCCTGCATCCTCAGCTTCTTGAATTTTATTTTTTAGGAGGTTATATGCCACATTTGCAAGAGCTTCAACATCAACTGCTATTGTAATCTTTGCTGAACTGGAACCTAAATCAAGAAGTGTGATTGTTATACTTTCATCTCCGAATACATCTATGCTATTCTGCCCTGAAAGTTGAAGAACTATGTCTTGGCTTCCTTGGATTCCGGAAACTCCTATCATAGCTGAACTCCCCAAAACATCAATATCTTCCAGAGTTATGGTGAAGTAGTAGTATTCATCAGAGTCGCCTCTGTTTAGCCATATTGTTTTTGTATAAAGCACTCCAGCGGATATGTATGTATTTCCAAGGAAATCTAATAACACTAGGAAGATTAGAAAGAAGGAGAGGGATTTTCTCATTACCCTCCCTCCATTATCCACTTAAGGAGTTCTTCAAATTTCATGAACAACTCTAAGTCATTGTTGGCAGAAGCAAAGAGCTCATTTATTTTGTTCTGGAGTTGTTCATCGGAATATCCTCTCTTATGTGCATAATCGAGGATTGGTCCTTGTATTAATGTGCTGTTTATTCCTTTTGCTTTTACTTCTAGAACAAGTTTTAGTGGTTCAGAATAAAGACTCTTTATATTTTTAATCTCCGATACCTCTTTGCTCCAGTTCTTTTCCATATTATAAGCAACTTTACATGAGTTTATTGTTTTTAATGAATTTTTAATGTTATTACCGATAGTTTGTAACTCTTTCTGCTGAGCGAGAAGTTTATCCCTTGATTGCTTGAATGATTTAGCTTTCGTAGAGTTCATTTGCTCTAGATACCAGGATATTTTATCAAGAGTCTCTGAATAATTGGCTAGGGTTTTGTTAAAGTCTGTTAATTCTGTGATGTAAATACCAGCTCTTTGATTTGCAACTATCTTACACTGTCCTTTCATTATGATAAGCCATTCTTTTATTCCATCCCCCTTGCTAAGCTTCTTTATGTCCTCTGGCTTTAGAGTAATGTTGTTTTTGCCGATCACCAGTGCAAAATATTTGCTCTCAGTGTTAAACTCACCTATACTGTTTTGGAGATTTTTCAGTTTATCTCTCTCTTGCTTTAGCTCTCGCTCTAATTTATCGCGCTCTTTTGCTAAGGTTTTGTTTTCTTCAATTAATTTGGATAACTCTGTCTGATACTCTTTATGTATAGCTATGTCTTTTTGGATGAATTGTAATAGTGTATTCATGTTGGCTGTCTTGTTGTTTGCAAATCTTAGGTAATCTTCTAGAACTTCTATACTTTTAGAATTCTGTAAATTATTGATCTCTTTTTGTAGTTCTTGAAGTTTTTCTTCATTTGGAGGAGTTATCACACTCTTCTCGGTTTTTGCAGACTCCCCTCCGAGTATCCCCGCATAAACAAGTCCAAGAATCAACAATGCTCCAAGAATAAAAGCACCAACTGAATATACTATTGTTGCTCCTTTTTTCTCAGATTTCTCAACAGTTCTTGTTTTCCTTTTTTTCTTTAAACGAGCTGCTTCAATTTTTGCTTCTAGCTCTTCTATGGGCCTACCCTCACCACATATCATCACTGCATTCCGCGATGCGGGGCAATTTTTAGAAAATATCCCTACAAATGTAGCACCACCAATGCTTCTGCTGAGATGTAGGAAAAACTTAAACATTTCTCCTCTCTCAGAGATGGAAGGATCCGAATAATTCAAATGTGGTAGCTTTATTTTTGGCATTTCTCGGAAGTATCTCAGTACTCTGGCAGTTCTTGAGATATATTCAACTAGATAATCCCACTTAGGAGATGTTTCTATGGGTTCTTTGTATGAGGCTATTCCTTTTCCCTCCACTTTTTTAAGAAAGTTCTCTATTATCTCTGGGAATTTCTCAACAAGCTTGTCGAGTTCATTTTCATGAGCATAATTAATTCTCATGGTCATAATGGCTCTGCTATTTTCCCGCTCTCTAATGGAAGCCCTAAGTCTCATGGCAATTGTAACTCGTCGATTAGTTTTATTCATCAAAAGCCAGACACCGAGTTTGTCAATATTTTCATATGTCATTCCAATCTCAGACCAAGGGATAGGTTCTCCTTCTTTAAACAGGGAAAGCCCTTCAGTATCATATAAATTAATATCCACAGTTACCATTTACCATCCCCCCTAAAGAGGAGCGTCATTTGAAAACCATAAAGCTGAAAGATGTTTGGCATGGAATTTGGAATAATGGATTAGAGGGTATAGTATCTCATCCTCTTTTAGAATATTGTTCAAAGGTCGTATTCCCCCAATATCATCCTCGTATTCCGCTAGGACTGTGCTTATTGCTCTCAGAAATAACCATCTGTACAAGATTGTGGGGTAAGTAACTTTGTTAAACTTTGGAAGTTTTATGCTCTTTGTACTAATGATACCACTCTTGTCAATACTCTCAAGGTATTCTCGGGTAACATCTTTAATCTCTTCTAGATCGTCCTTAAGTTCGGCTGTATTGGAGTCTTTCCGTAGGTATGTATCAATTTCAGTTGTAAAGTCTAAACTTTCTTCACTTCTTAGATTTTCGATAGCATCTATGAATGCCTTGGGCATACTTTTTATTTTTGGTACATCAACAAGAAGAATTCCTCTGCTGTATCTGCTGCTCCAATATTTAACATAATCAAATCTTGCCCCTACATAGGTTTTGACTGTTCCATTTTTGAAACCTGAGACGAATGTAACCCATGAGGAATATTTATCTATTAAAGATACAAGGCTTTTGCATGTTTCATGGTTTTCTGTTTTCACTAATACTACGCCTTCCGTAGTGTAAAATCCATATTCACTCATGGCTTAACAACCTCTGAGATAATTTTTGAGGGTGGTAGTTTTCGTATCCATTCTATAAGTTCATCAAGTCCAGCTGTCCGAACTTCATCTCTGAATGCTGCAGTCATGTCGATTTTCTTTAAATCAGTAGCAGATACTATCATAGATATCTTCAGTTTATCCTGCAATTCTTTCTCTTGAATTTTAAGTTCTCTCATAAGGTTCTTGAAGAGTATGCTCTTCCTAAGTATCTTGACTATTCTCTTCTTCAATCCTCTTGTTCTCGCATGAATAACATTTTCGGGATCAAAAAGAGCTGCTATTAAATCTGCCTTTGTAACAAGGAAAATGAAGTTTCCACTACCTTTTCGTTTTTTGAATTCAGTTGCTATTCTTGTATATGCTTTTATATCTCCTTCCAGTGTTCCTTCTATCAACTTTTCATTAGTTTCTCTCCGAGCTTCGTGCCATTTTATTATGCTGTTTATCTGTTTGTAATAGTAAGGGTTATTCTTCTTTAAGAATTCAAGATTTCCAATGATGTCTGGGCTTCTTGTATATAATTCATAGAGCAACTTAGCACCATCAATTATAAATACCAACCTTTCAGCTCTCATGAGTTTTCCGAATGTATATGCTGTTGCCAAATCTGCTCTGGCTGCTGCCGGCACTTTCTCCCATTTTATCCTATCAGAATAATCTCTGAAATCAAAGTTATAGTTCTCTAAATCTTTAATAAGCGAATCTATCACTTTGTTGGCATATTTTATCCGACCTTCTTCGTCTTTTATCTTTGGTGGAGCTACTATACCTTCTTTTAGGAAGGTTTCATCTTTCAGTGCTTCTCTCAGGGTTTTTATTAGCTCTCTATACTCAGTTTTCTTTTCTATCATTCGAGCTATCTTCCTAATGTCTTCACCTGCATAGTCTGTTATCTCCATGGAAATATCCTTTAAACCGTAAAGAAATTTATCAATAAACGGTCTAATAATGCTGAAATATTGGATTGAGAGCCATCCTCTCTGTGTACCTTTAATGCCATCGAATCCGTTGTTTCTAAAGAAGATGTAAAGATCTTCGAGCCCTATGGGTTCATCTCCTAGAACCAATGAATCCTCCCTGACTTCAAGACCACCTAAACCTTTCTGGACTATTTCATAAAATAAGCCTATTGAAAGCACAGTTTTTCCAGACATTGTGGGTCCGACAAAGATGACAGACTCTTCCATAGATTCTTCGACTTTTGCGGCATGTGCAAATGTGCGGTGTATTAATACGTCTGCTATGAGGATTGCAACAACAATCTTAGCATACACCAGAGCCTTATCAAGTTCAGCTGTTAAAGTACCATTTTTTGCCATCCATAAAAGCTCGGACAAAAAGGGCAGCATTATTACAAGAAGCGGGAGCACTCCAAAGCCTTTGGCGAGTTTTAGTTGTCCAATAGGCCTGAAGATCATTATAAGGCCAAGTAAAAGCCCGATTCCAAGAGAGATTAGGAAGTATATCTCTGAAAAACTACCAGAGACTATTGGGAGCAGGATTCCAAGGAGAAATCCAAAACCTTTTCTTGCATAAGAAGTCTCTCTGGTGAGTCCAGTTATGGTTACAAGACCTAGAGTTAACCCTGAAACAACTATGAACAATGTACTATTAGTGATGCTGTGAAACATTTGAGAATATTCAGCACCACCCAATAGGAGCTTGATCAGAAAATAGAAAATAACTCCAAAAGCCATGTAGGTAAAAAAAGAGAGAATACCAAATGACTCAATACTTTTGATTTTCATGTCCTAGCTCACCCCTTCAGTCTTCTGGAAGTATCGAGTGCTTTATGTAATATTTCTTGACTATCTCAGTTGTTACATCTTTATTGGCAAGCTCATCTGCAGCATATTTAATGGCCTCATCAGGATCCATGGGTACCCTTTCTATGTACCATCCATCTTCTAGTTTGTATATGTGGTGGAATATTTCTCTCCGTTCTCCTGAGGTTTTGAGTGAGTAGTATGCATCATAGAAGCTACCGTTTATCTGGTATAAGCCGTAGATGTTTTCTAAGAATACTCCTGGAACAAAAATCGTTGTTGCTATATCCCATGAAGAACCTGCAGCAAGTGGAACATAGTACGGCTCTCTTCCAGGATGCAAAGTTCTCCGCAGGATATCTATGACAGCTTCTTTTATCTGCTGGTTCATTTCTCCTGGTGTTTCATTTATGGGGGAGCTAACATAGACCATTGATCCAGGAACACTCCATTCAATTGGAGTCCATTCATCTTCAACGATAGCCCTTCCTCTCTGTAGTCCAAGATAGTTTGGGTAAAGTAGAGTTGAAAATAGCTCTTTAAAGGCATTCATGATTTTTCTTGACTCAATCTGAGCTAAATGAGATAAACTTGGGTTTTGTAGTATTAAAGAGAGATTACTATTAAATACATCAAGTATTAATCCAAGAGCCTCTGGAGATGGCTGTACTTTATAGATGAAGGTACCTCTCTCCTGTCTCTTGGAGGCTTTCTCTTCTAAGTATTTCTTCAGTTTCTTTATACTTCTATGATATCTATCAATTTCATCATGCCATTCCTTCTGTATTCTGACAGAAAGATCAGCAACCATATCCAGCATTTTACTCAGTATATCATAGAAGTCTCTTAGGATGAGCATCTCCTGATTAAGTTTAGCCTTTTCTTCTTCAATTTCTTTGAGTTTCTCTGAAAGCCCACGTTTTTCAATTGTTTTTTCATATACAACGTCCTTTACTTTTGTAATAAACTCTCTGCTTGACTGACTTCCCTCTGCCAGCTCCTGAAGATTAAGTTCTCCCATCTCTATGTTGAGCTTGTTACCTAAGTTATTTGATATCTCCAGCTGGATATTATCAAATATGCGCTTTATGATTGTACTTATAACATCGTATATGCGGCTCATCTGCACGTTTTCAATTCCACCTTCTTCATCAGTGATAATGTTAACATATTTGAAGAAGTCTCTGAATCTTATTCTTCCGGTTATGTCACTGTCATATTCATTCTCATAATCACTTATTTGTGTGGAGTAATCTTTTCCTGTTATCTTTTCACTGAAGCTTCTGTGTTCCTGTCTGTAAGTATAATACATGTATCCATAGTAGTGTAGCATTGTGTTTTTGACTAGATTCAGGTACTCTAAGAAGTTCTTAAGAGAATGTATGTCAGGATCTGAGGGGAATATTGAAGATAACTGGTTTATTATTGTCCTCATATTGGTCATTGCGAGATCAAATTCCTCGTTAACACTTCTTGCCAAGCTTTCAGGTTCAAGATTTTTATTTATCCGTTCAGAGGTTATCTTTACTCTTAAATCTTCTAGCATGTTATTTATCTTCCTTGAAGATTCTCTTAGCTTGCCTTCAAGTGAAGGAGCAAGTTTTATAATCTCGTAATATTCATTTAATTGCCTTGATGTTAGCTCTATAGTTTTAGCAACCTGTTCTTCGATCTCACTCATTTCTCTCTTAATGTTTTCAGTCTCTATCTCCAGGGATTGCAGTTGACGTTCTTTTTTGGTTATATCAGTGCTGACCAGACGTCTCAATTCATCCAAGTTACTTATCTGAGAAGGTCTAATGTCAAATGTTGTTAAATCCCTGAGCATTTGGCCGACTTCCTTTTCATATTGTCCATATTCTGCTTTTATTTCCGGAGGGAACAAGAACCTGTGGAATGTAGAAAGCTGTTCGAGAGAGGTTTCAATATTCTCCAGTATCTTTAGGGCTAATTCTCCTATCATTTTGTCAATGTC
>JAMOPD010000151.1 GCA_027064745.1 Thermococcaceae archaeon | reverse complement strand
GTAGCTTTGAAACGAAGGAAGGGGATTGGAGTGAGAGGAAGGATTGGAGGGTATTAGAATGATTCTTCTGGACACATCTGCTTTGATAGCTTTGAGTGACTACCCCCCACTTTGCGGAAACCCATACCGTTCTGATTCTTCGTAGTGTATCATAATTATTTCATAGCAAACTCTAACAATCTTTTTTACCTGTTAGCTACGGAGAGCCTTCCAACGCTCCAAACTTCATCAGGATGAACCCAATAATAAACCCAACGAAGAGCTACCATAATAGTCCTGATCAAGGTTCTCTATTCCTGACCCCAATCTTGCTCGTCTAACTCTTCTTACCTAACAATTATTTTATTTTCAACAGAGCATAAACATTTAATTATCTGTGTTTTGTATGTCTTCATGAGCTATCAAAGGCTGTTGAACTTTGCTAAAATTGTAAACGATGAGTTTTCGGACATTGTTTTGGATGTCGATCTGTATCCTGATAAGCTTAAGATCACGCTTATCGATGGCTCGTGGATCGAAGTTAGGTATCCTGTAAGGGGTAAGTTTTCGTTTCACTGGCAAAGAGGTAACAAAATCTATCGAATTGATACAGCTCCACATCACAGGCACATAAAGACATATCCAAGACATATTCACCTTGAAAGGGAGGATAATGTAATCGAGGATTTTATAACTAAAGCCGGAGACGAGCCAGAAGAGGATTTTAGAAACTTCATGAAATGGGTTAGGAAGCATTTTTAACTCATTGCATTTAGTGTTATATAATGTTGAAGAGTGAGGTAACACCCGTAGTTTTGATGAACGAATTGATTAAGCAGAAGAAAGAACTTGAAAATATCTTATCTAAATATGGTGTAAAAGAACCTGATGAAATAGAGAAGATGATTGAAAATGGAGATATACCTGAGCATCCAAGTTATGAAGATTATCTATCTGCTTTAGCTTTGAAACAAAACATTGATGAGTTGAAAAAAGCTATTGAAGAGATTTTAAAAGGAATTTAACTTAGACATCTCTAATCCCCTTAAACAACATCGATCTAAGGAAGTAAATCACCATTAAAATCGGGTAGTTGCATCATAATGTACCCATATTTCAAAAGAAGAGATCTAATTTGACTTTGGAGGAATAGATTTAAAATTTTAAGGGATTTGCGAGCTAGTTGGGCAAACAAGCATCTAAGCGAAGAAATGTTCGATTCTGCTTTGTTGAAGAATCATGAGTTAGCCACTTTGGAGTATGACTCAACTAATATCTGACTAATAATTTTGTGAGAGGAGAGAAGTTTATAGTAGATATGCATTCCTCGTAATACAACTTAATCGAAGCCCTCTTTCTAAACCCTAATAGCACTCATGATTCAACTAATAGTTGAATCATAGTCGCTATTAAAAGAAAGAGTTCAAGACTCTAACCAACTCGGAAGCTTCTTTAGGACTCTTGAACTTCTTTACGACCCTCGAAACGCCTATCCTGTTCACACAACCACAATACGGACACTTTCTATATCCTTACTCTGCAATCTAAGCCAAATACTTGTAACAACCTACGCATTCTACGACAGCATACCTACCTCCCCCATACTCACTTCACCCCCATCACGTTTAACTACAATGCTTAATTCAACGTCTTCTTACCCAATACTCAGACATGAACAACTAAATGTATGGATTCTAAAAAGCTTGAAGATAGAGTCGTAGAATACTTGAAGAGGGACAAGAGATGTTACAGGTTACCGTTACTAAAAATCCTGCTCGATGGTAAACCTAAAACCATCCGTTCTAAATTCAATGGGTGTTTCCATCTCACTGCAGGGAACTTCCGTCCTCGTCGGTTTTGCTCGCTATCTCTACCCACTCATCTCAGCCCATCGCACTAAAGACTGCTACTATACTATTACTCTATCAATCCCTCATACCTCCCATTACTCAAGCAAATCATCACAACCCACGAAAACCAATCTCATCTTTTATTAGTTGATTCACAGTCGTATTAATCACTACGATCTCCCGCTCTTTGTGTTGCATTCTCAATCAAGAGCTCGTAAGAATAGTCAATCTTCCATTTATACTTCGACCTCTCAGCCCATTCCTTAAAAGCCTCTTTAACCAACCTCCAAACCTCTTCTTCATCCAGATTTGTAACCTTGCAAATCCACTTCACAGTCGATTAAGAACAAAATCCATGAAGTGTTGAGGATGTTAGGCTATTCTAAGGAAGAAAAGAACAAAAAGAAGAGAAAGAAGTGGATGCGTTACAAAAGAAAGCATTCCATGAGTTAAGGATAGAGAAGTCTGAACTTAGGAGGGTTGGGAAAAGGTTGGAGAGATATTGGGGATTAAGACCTAGGTAGACCACGAAAATCGGGATAAGAGCGAGGAAATTGAAGATAGTAAACGACACCAACGGAAAGAGAAAAAAGAGTAAGAGGAGATGGAAAAGCAAGAAGAACGAGAGTAATAGTTGGGAAAGTATGATAAGGTTAGAGTAGGAGAAAGAGGAGATTGACAAG
Organism: Thermococcaceae archaeon; assembly: GCA_027064745.1. Classification (GTDB taxonomy): domain Archaea; phylum Methanobacteriota_B; class Thermococci; order Thermococcales; family Thermococcaceae; genus Thermococcus. The sequence continues at coordinate 243 of JAMOPD010000151.1, read as the reverse complement.
CTCAATAAAAATGGGCTGGTATTGGCTTACGAGAACACCCTTCTATACCGTCGGTCCCATTTTCAGGAATATCAAGCTGAAGAAAGAAAAGGCTTGATGGGCGGTTCTTTGGGGTATGTGAGTTGAAGATCTGGATAGGCTGATGTGGTTGGAGAAAAGAAATAGGATGAGTGTTTGGTGATGAGGTGCTGGCTGCGATAAGAAGATAGAGGGTAAACCTGTAGACACAGGGAAATAGTTACG
>JAMOPD010000150.1 GCA_027064745.1 Thermococcaceae archaeon | reverse complement strand
CCCCTATGAAATTGAATTCAGAAAAGGCAAAAATGCCCTTCTGCGGCTGATGAAGGTTCTCTTTGAGTTCCCAGAAAAAGAGAAAGCCCGAAAGATCAGGGTCCCTCAGATACTCTTTCTCGCCCCAAGGGAGTATGTAGCAGAGTTCATCAGAGGGTATTTTGACGCTGATGCCTATGTTAGCCTTAAGGATACACGAATTGAAGTTAGTAGTGCATCACGCGAGTTCCTTGAGGATCTCTCGATTATCCTGCTTCGATTTGGAATAGTCTCAAAACTGTATCGTTCCGAGTACACTACTCTTGTGATATCAGGAAGGAGAAACCTGCAAGCATTCAAGAGGTATATTGGATTCACAGTCAGAAGTAAAAATGAGAGACTTGAAAATATAATCAAGAAAAGCAGAAAAAGTGAAACGTATCCCGTATTCGAGGAGCTTAGAAGGCTCAGGCTCCTCTTTGGTTTCACAAGGACAGAGCTGAATTCTGCGGTTCCATTCTACAGCAGGTATGAATCCGAAGAAGCTCCGAGCTATGAAACACTAATGAAGATTCTCAATGCAATAGAGAAGGGTTCACCAACACTCATGAAAAAGATAGCTGTTCTTAAAGGGGCAGAGAGAGACCGCAACTATCTCATCGCCCTCGAAAAAGATGGTCTTATAAAAGATGGAAAACTGACGAAGCTTGGCAGAGAGCTCCTCGAAGTCTGGCGTAACAGGGAATTTGATTCGAGGGATGTTGAGTATGTAAGAAACATCATTGAGAGTCTCGTTTTTATCCCGGTGGAAAGCCTTGAAGAGTTTGAGTATGACGGATACGTCTACGACCTTACGACTGAAAGCCACAATTTTATTGCAAATGGAATTCTCGTCCATAATACAACTCTACTCGACCGCATTCGTCATACAAACGTTGCAGGCAAAGAAGCCGGTGGAATAACCCAGCATATAGGTGCGACGGAGGTTCCGATCGAGGTTGTGAGAGAATTAGCCGGTCCGCTCATCAAACTCTGGAAGGGCGAGATAAAGCTTCCAGGCCTGCTTTTTATTGATACTCCGGGCCACGAGGCTTTTACAAGTCTAAGGGCGAGAGGGGGAAGCTTAGCTGATCTGGCAATCCTCATTGTGGATATAAACGAAGGCTTCCAGCCACAGACCTTAGAGAGCATTGAAATCCTAAGAAAGAACCGAACCCCGTTCATAGTTGCTGCAAACAAAATAGACAGGATAAAGGGATGGAAGGTTAAAGAGGATGAGCCATTCCTGATAAACATCAAGAAGCAGGCCCAACGAGCTCAAGGAGAGCTTGAGACCAAACTCTGGAAACTCATAGGAAAGTTCTATGAGATGGGCTTCCAAGCGAACAGATTTGATCGTGTTAAGAACTTTACGAGAGAACTTGCCATAGTACCCATCTCGGCCAAATATGGAATAGGCGTCCCTGAGCTTCTCGTCCTTATAGCCGGTTTGAGCCAGAAGTACCTTGAAGAGAAGCTCAAGATAGAGGTTGAAGGGCCAGCCAGAGGGACGATTCTCGAAGTTAGAGAGGAACTCGGCCTTGGAACAACCATCGACGTCATAATCTACGACGGAACTCTGAAAAAGGACGATACAATAGTCGTCGGAGGAAAGGATAAAGCGATCGTTACAAAAATAAGGGCATTGCTTAAACCAAAGCCATTGGATGAGATCAGAGACCCAAGATTCAGGTTTGACCAAGTTGATGAAGTTGTTGCAGCAGCAGGTATAAAGATAGCCGCACCCAATCTGGAGGAAGCCCTTGCTGGTTCGCCTGTTATAGCGGCGCGCTCGGAGGAAGAGGTCGAGAGGGCTAAACAGGAGATACTAGGCCAGATACAGAGCGTGGTTATAAGCACTGGAAAGGTAGGGGTTATAGTTAAAGCCGACACACTCGGCTCGCTTGAGGCTTTGAGCAAAGAGCTCCGGGAGAAAGGGATTCCGATAAGGAAGGCCGATGTTGGAAATATAAACAAAACCGACATCATGGAAGCTTTGAGCGTTCGCGAGGAGGAAGAGAAGTACGGAGTTGTCCTTGGTTTCAATGTCAAAGTTAATGAGGATGCCCAAGAAGTAGCAAAATCCAAGGGAGTTCCTGTATTCACCGGCAATATCATCTACAAGCTCATAGAGGACTACGAAGCATGGATAAAAGCTGAAGAGGAAAAGAAGAAGAAAGAGCTTTTAGCCCGGACGAGATTTCCGGGAGTTATACGGCTTTACCCTGACGAGCGTTACGTCTTCAGGAGAAGTCACCCGGCAATAGTTGGTATTGAGGTTCTTGAAGGCAGAATAAGGCCGGGTTATACCTTAATTAAACAGAACGGCCAAAAGGTTGGAACGATAAAATCGATAAAGAGCAAGAGCGACTTTATACAGGAGGCAAAGAAGGGTGAGGCAGTTGCGATTGCCATCGAGGGGCCCATCGTTGGCAGGCACATACATCCGGGCGAGATGCTCTACGTTGACCTAAGCAGGGATGATGCGATAAGGCTCATCAAAGAGCTGAAGAGCGAACTCGATGAGACCGATATAAAAGCTTTAAAAATGATTGCAAAGGTCAAGGCAAGAAAAGACCCGTTCTGGAGTGCGCTTTGATTTTATAATATTTTTTCAAGCTCTTTCTTTGAAGAAATGACCTTTACACCTTCAGCTTTGCAGGGTTCTAAAAAATCCGAATCAAATGTTATCAGGTAATCAAACCCATAAAAGAGTGCTGTAGCAAGAATAAGAGCATCATTTGGAAGTAA
>JAMOPD010000149.1 GCA_027064745.1 Thermococcaceae archaeon | reverse complement strand
ATATACCAGAGGGCGTGGCATCTCGTTTTCAGGGCCTACGGCGATGAGGGTCTGCTGAGGATCGGCTATCTGGCGGGTTTTGGTGAGAAGAACTCGATAGGGTTTGGAATGGTGAAGGTAGATGGGAGAGGAAGAGCTTAGATTTACGGGAAATTGGTTCATTGATGCCGGCATTTTGGGGTTTGTGAACTTGATGGAGGAAGTTTATGAACTGGGTTCGGACTCTACGGATACTACTTTAGATCAGTTGATAAAAACTGAAAAACATGCTCTCAATGCATTTTATTATGCGTATGTTAGGTACCACATCTTGCAAACTATCCTTAAGTTCAAAGACAAAATACAGCCAAAAGGAAGATTCCCTAAAGCTCAAGAGGTTCTTCAGAGGAAAGAGGAGTTCCCTAAAGCTATAATACACCACTTCAAAAGGGTTAACCTTTGGAGTATCACTAACGCTTCCAAGAAGGATATTCGGGAAATGTTACTGTCTGAAAACGAATTAGTTAGGGAAATGTTTGTAGCATATTTTGAAGAGTATAATGAAAACTTAAAGAAAAACACTTCCCAAAATAAAAAGACCCCGGTAGAAACTGTAAGAGATAGACTTGGTATCATAATGGAAATTCCATTTTTCCAAAATTTGAGCTTCCTCAATCCTTCTAAAAACAAAAGAGGACATGAAAGTGAGGTACTCCAGTCTTTTGAATTGATTATTTACGAGGGAAAGGTCAAAACTAAGGGAACCCAAGATGTTCTGGACAAAACTATATCAAAATTTATGTTTGCTGAGGAAGAGTTTCCTAATGAACCCTATGGCAAACTTCCACGATTAAAAGACCTTAGAAAGTTAGTCAGCATTCCTCAGGTATTCCTTCTATCTTTTCCGATTCCGTTTGTTACAGTTAGATACAGAGGATACCAAACCAATGTGCTCTTTTATGCCCCAGAACTGAAAGTGTCATATAACATTATGAAACGATTAAAAGTCAAAATAAGAGAGACTCAGAATGACCTAACAAATATCTTTAAACTTACATGGGAATCAGTTATAGATGAGCTTTTAGAAAGTAAAGCTAAGTTTTCCTTAGAGAACATGTATATTATCGAGTATGGTGGGATTGATCGTCAATCTCTTGTTAACGTCGAATACATTGGCATCCCAAAGCTTCATGCCTCGATAATCCTCGACGACCAGATTAGGGATGCAATAAACACTTCACTGTCTGTCGGCGATTCGAACGTCTGGCTTCTCGGCGAGTTCATAAAGCAGAAGCCGCTCTATCCGCTGATTTCAAAGCACCTCTGGAACGCCGTGAGGAAAAACAGCTCTCCAAAATGGAGAGCTAGCCTATACGCTCTCGCCATTGACGCGAAATTGAAAAGCGAAGGGAACCCAGCCCTGTTTGGTCGGGCTTTCTTCGACCGTCCAAAGCGAGCGGCTGTCGAGGTCAAGGACTTCCACAGGGACATGAACAGCGTTGCTGTGACAATCAAGGAGCTTTCGCCTGAAATCGGTGGAAGGAATCTAATTCACACTCTGTTTTCATCGCTTAGGAGGCACAACAGAAACGCCTTTGTCAATACGCTCCTCAAGGCGCTCCTCCAATCCAAGAGTAAGGACAAAGTTGGTCTAGTCAATTCCTACCTCTTCAGGCGGATTTTGAACAACGATTCCTCCTGGGAGGATTTTGCCCTTGCCCTCGTTATAGGTCTTGTTGGAGGCTGTGGGGATGTCAGTTCAGGACAGGACATTGTGGAAGATTAAAAGCCTGAGTAGAGAAGTCCTCGGCGGGGCCGGTTCCGAAAACTACCGGCAGAAGCTCGTCTTCGACCTTCTAAACGCGGTTAAAGCAAATGACCAGAACAGGTTTCTATGGGTTCTCTTAAGGGCAATCAACGCCCACTCCAAGGACAATCCAAAGGCCAGAGAGCTTTCTTCCGCGCTCATGGAGGTCTTTCCTTCTTCGGAGTCTGACTTTGAAAAGGTTGCCTACTCCGTCATACTTGGCATAATGGCCGGGGGTGAAAGCTGATGGCAAGATTTTTGGTTATGGACGTGGTCTTTTATGGAAGCTCTCTCAACTACGACCAGGGGAGCGGCAACTATCAGGAGCTGAAGAAGATAACCCGCTGGGACGGGAGGCAGTACACTTTGGTGAGCAGGTATGCACTAAGATACAGCCTCCTTGAGACTGGGAGGAAGCTTGGACTCTGGAATGTCGCTGAAGGTGAAAAGCTTCACCGTGCCGGAAGCGGCGATAACACCGTGATACAGCCAGCGACCGACTTTCTTCTCACGGGGGAGATACTACTCTATCCGGAGTTCGATTTGTTTGGATACCTGATAACATCAACAACCCCCCAGAACTTCAGGAGCGCTCCGGCGAAGTTAAGCCATGCAGTTTCGATGACGCCCTTCAACTACGACGCCCTTTTCAACGCCAACCTCGGCATGGCCAATAGGATGAGGAAGGTTTACGGTGAAATGAAGCCCAATCCCTTTACAGCAGAGGAGCACGAGACGTTTTACCTGTATTCACTCGTCGTTGACATTGATGAGGTTGGTTCCATTGACGTCTTTGTAACGCTCGGCAGTGAGATTACCCTCGGAAGAGACGAGCAGAACAAGGAGGTAAAGATGAAAATCGAGGACGTTGTCAATGAGAATGGTAGAGTTAAGTTCCTCCTAAAACACAAAAAAGAGACGAGGGAGCTCGTCCAGAGTGATAAGGTCAAGCTTGAGTCCTTTGAGAAAATCAACAACAAACTAGTT
>JAMOPD010000148.1 GCA_027064745.1 Thermococcaceae archaeon | reverse complement strand
CCCCTATAGCTGTAATCATTGAGAACCAAGATGTTGATTCATCCTATTATGAGGAAATAAAAAACACCCCAAGGCCCGGACACAGTGACTACACCGCTAAGATTAAGTATTTTGGATTCAACGATTACAGAGGTGGTGGATTTTTCTCCGGCAGACTAACTGCAGGAATAGTAATAGCCGGCTACTTTGCGAAGGAGATTTTAGCAAAAGCTGGAATAGAAGTGAAAGCCTACATAAAATCCATTGGAAAGGTAAAAGCGAAGGATTTGAGCATTGAAGAAATCTTTAGCTTAAAAAACAGCTTTTGCCCAGATGAAGAAGCGTTTCAAAAAATGCTCGAAGAGATGGAAAGAGCAAGGGAAGAGGGAGACAGTGTTGGTGGCGTTGTGGAAGTTATAGCCCTAAATGTTCCTCCCGGTCTTGGTGGGCCCTATGACGAAGATTTGGAGGGAGATTTAGCTAAAGCATTCTTTGCAATTCCAGCTGTCAAAGGGGTTGAATTTGGTTTGGGCTTTAAGATAGCCGAGCTTAGGGGAAGTGAGGCAAACGATCCCTTTGTTGTCAAAGATGGGAAAGTCATGACAGAGACTAACAACTGCGGGGGGGTTTTAGGAGGGATAAGCAATGGAATGCCAATAGTCGCGAAAATTGCATTTAAACCAACGCCTTCCATTTATATTCCTCAAAGAACGGTTGACTTGGAAAAGATGGAAGAGACTGAGATAAAGCTCAGAGGCCGCTTTGATTCATGCATAGTGCCAAAGGCTTTGCCAGTTGTTGAAGCAATGATGGCACTGATTTTGGCAGACCATTTCCTGAGGTGGTTGAGTTGGAAAAGCTTTATGAGCTTAGGAAAAGGATAGATGAGATTGATGAACAAATAATTGAGCTCTTGGAAGAGAGGCTTAGGATTGCTAAGGAAATTGGAGAAATAAAGAGAGAGCTAAATTTGCCCATAAGGGATGAAAAAAGAGAGGAAGAAGTCCTCAAGAGAGTTGGTAAGTTTAAGGAGATTTTTGAGAAGATAGTGGAGGTCTGTAGGGATGTTCAACGTTTATGAATTTTTTAACAAAATCTCTTCGCTTAACCCCAGGATAAGGCTGGATGCTGGACAACCAGATATAAAGGTGGATGAAAGGATAATAGAAGATGCCGTGAGCTCTTTAAAGAGAGGCGAAACGGGCTATACTAAAACCCCTGGCTTAGATGAGCTTAGGGAGAAGATAGCAGAAGTTGAGGGAGTTGAGAAGGAGAACATAATAATCGGTAACGGCTCAAAGATTTTAATTGCTTCGCAGATTTTAAGGGCTAAGAGGATTGGCATACTTTCCCCTCACTGGCAGGCTTATGAGAGCGCAGCTAAGGTATTTGGAAAAGAGGTCAAAATTTTTAAAACTTCTCTTGAAGAAGGCTGGGAGCCAAGGATAGAAAGCTTAAATGTTGACTTACTAATCTTAAACTATCCAAACAATCCAACGGGAAAAATTTTGCCAAGAGAAAAGCTTAAAGAAATCCTTGAGATTGCTGAGGATGAAAATGTAAAAGTTCTATCTGATGAAATTTACTCTGACATAACTTTTAAACCCTTCACACCAGCGAGGGAGCTTTATGACAACGTTGTGACCATTAAAGGCTTTTCAAAGCTCTTCTCTATGACAGGATTTAGATTAGGCTATGCAATAGCACAAAGAGAAGATATTAAAGCCATGCAGAAGTTTTTAGAGATAACAACAACTTGTGCTCCAATCTTTATCCAAAGGGCTGGAGTTAAAGCGCTGGAAATTAAAGAAGAGGTCAAAAAGAGGGTTGTCAGAATCTACGAGGGGAGGGTAAGACTTGCCTCAAGAATACTAAAAGGTTTCGAATTTTACAAGCCCGATGGGACATTTTACCTCTTCGTTAAAACAGGGGTTGATGGGCTCAGCTTTGCCGAGAAGCTTTTGGAGAAGAGTGTTTCTGTTTTTCCTGGGATAGCTTTTGGGGATTATAGAGATTTTATCAGAATTTCGTTGGTAAGTTTGAGGCTTGAAGAAGGACTTGAAATAATTAAAGAGGTTAAGCTATGCACATCGGAATAATCGGCTATGGGAAAATGGGGAAGCTGTTTGCTAAAGAGTTCAGCAAAAAGCATGAAGTTGGAATTTACTCAAGGCATGCAAGGGAGAGTGAGTTTAAGCTGTTTGGCTCAATAGAGGAGCTTTTTAAATGGGCAGATGTGATTATTGTTGCAAAATCCCTCACGGAGACGCCTCAAGTTTTAGAAACGCTTGCAAAATTGAGTGAAAAAAGCGAGGGAAAGGTTATTTTTGACATCTCAACATTCAAGAGAGATGTGATAGAAATTTACAAAAGATTTCCGGAGAGCGTTAATGTATGTAGTGTTCATCCAATGTTTGGTGCTGGAGCCAAGAGCTTCGAAGGGAGAAGGTTCATAGTAATTCCAGTTGAGGGAAGGGAGGAGGATATAACTCCAGTGATAAATCTTTTCAAGGAATTTAAAGCTGAGGTTTTCGTTGCAGATGCTAAAACTCACGATGAAATGATGAAAGTTGTCATTGGAATTCCATACTTCATTGGCATCTCATTCCTAAGCTTTGTCTCGAAATTCGAGGGAGTTGAAAACTTTGGAGGCACATCTTTTGAGTATTTGACCACTTATGCAAAAGCTGTGTTAAATGACTCGCCAGAGTTTATTAAAGAGGTTTTGGAGTTCTCGAAGGATAAAATTGAGGAATTTCTTGAGTTTGCAGAAGGGGGAGAATTTGACATTGAAAT
>JAMOPD010000147.1 GCA_027064745.1 Thermococcaceae archaeon | reverse complement strand
ATAAGACTTTAGGAGAATTGAAATTTTTCAAGAGTTGCAAACATCCTCGAAGGCAGAGTTTGTTCCAATAAGACTTTAGGAGAATTGAAATATGGACGTTGCTGAGGCCCTTAAAAGGGCTTACGATGTTCCAATAAGACTTTAGGAGAATTGAAATCGGCCAACGCAACGAGGGATGGGTCGTCATACACCTCATGTTCCAATAAGACTTTAGGAGAATTGAAATAGTATTATTAAAATTAAGAATATTGTGTCAAAGGTGTGTTCCAATAAGACTTTAGGAGAATTGAAATTTCTTCGACTTGAACGTCAAATCGCAGTTCAAGCTCGTGTTCCAATAAGACTTTAGGAGAATTGAAATATGTCCATCTGTGCGCAAATAACATCGCTGATTGCTCGTTCCAATAAGACTTTAGGAGAATTGAAATCCCCTTAGGAGGCAGAGTCTTTGATGAAGACCTCTCCCCACGTTCCAATAAGACTTTAGGAGAATTGAAATCAGGACCAACAGGACCAACACAACCAACATAACTTGTGTTCCAATAAGACTTTAGGAGAATTGAAATCCGTGGAAAGTGGCATGTGGAAGATTTGAGGGGGTGGAAGGTTCCAATAAGACTTTAGGAGAATTGAAATACTCTAAAACCTTTTTCTTAACTTTTGCATCAACCATGTTCCAATAAGACTTTAGGAGAATTGAAATACGTAATCGGTGAACTTTGTGTTGTGGTATTTCTGATGGTTCCAATAAGACTTTAGGAGAATTGAAATCGTTCAAAACGCTTGAACTTGGTTCAATAGCGGCTGGAGGTTCCAATAAGACTTTAGGAGAATTGAAATTCAGAACGTCGTACATGTAGCTAACAGCGGACTGGAGTTCCAATAAGACTTTAGGAGAATTGAAATTTTTAACATTTTAAAGCTGTTGGAAAGAAAAGGGAGGGGTTCCAATAAGACTTTAGGAGAATTGAAATTGAAGATGATGTAATCGAACGCGTCAGGGACGCGCTGGTTCCAATAAGACTTTAGGAGAATTGAAATCTGAGCCGTACACCTACACCCTGGCAGTGCCTGCTAACGTTCCAATAAGACTTTAGGAGAATTGAAATGATACCCAGCTGAGGGCAGCGTACAGCTGTACGCTAGTTCCAATAAGACTTTAGGAGAATTGAAATTGTAAACTGTATTCGAACTATCATCTACTTTAATGCTCGTTATAGTTGCACGTTCCAATAAGACTTTAGGAGAATTGAAATTTTTTTCACAATTTTTTGCGCAAAAAAGAAAAGTGGTTCCAATAAGACTTTAGGAGAATTGAAATAACTTCTGCTCTACAAAATCATAATCAACGTATATCCTCCAGGTTCCAATAAGACTTTAGGAGAATTGAAATGCGGCTAGCTCAGGAGATGTTGTTCTTTATAAAGTTGAGTTCCAATAAGACTTTAGGAGAATTGAAATGGGGTGGTAGTATGGACTCTATGGAAAAACTCGAACGGTTCCAATAAGACTTTAGGAGAATTGAAATCGAGTATATTCGCCTCAGGAGCCACTCCTGAGACATAGAGTTCCAATAAGACTTTAGGAGAATTGAAATGCTAATAGGGAGGTGACGGGGCGTGGTCTGGTCATACGTTCCAATAAGACTTTAGGAGAATTGAAATTACTCTGGCTGGCTAGTGTTTATGGTTGCTAAGCGGGTTCCAAGTTCCAATAAGACTTTAGGAGAATTGAAATATATATCAGATGATGAAAGAAAAATTAGGTGAATATGTTCCAATAAGACTTTAGGAGATGTCTCAGCCCAGCGGCACAACAACAGGAATTCCCTTTATTTTCTCAATCTCCACTTTTATCCCGTAGATCTCTTCAAAGAGGTCGGATTTTATGATTTTAAAATCACCATCGGCTTTTATCTCCCCTTCTCTCATAAAGATAAACCTCCTCGCAAATCTCAGGGCAAGATTAACATCATGCATTACAACGATGGATGTTCCACCTTTGCTCGCAAATCTTTCAGCAATCCTCATAACCTCAAGCTGACTTTTTAAATCCAAATTGTTTGTGGGTTCGTCCATTAAAAGGATTTTAGGCTCCTGAGCTAAGGCCCTGGCTATAACAACCTTCTGAAGCTCACCACCACTGAGCTGGTTCGTCCTTTTGAGGACAAAGTTCTGAAGGCCGAGAAGCTCAAGTACTTTTCTAACTTTCTCAATGTCCTCATTTCTCGGAGTTAGTCCCATATAGGGTTTTCTTCCCAGAAGAACTGTATCAAAAACCGTCATAAAGTTAGAACTACTTTTTTGTGGAACATAACCAAGGAGTTTGGCCAGCTCATTTCTTGAATAGCTCTCCCGTGGCTTTTCAAAGATTTCCACCCCACTGCATTCGAGTATTCCAGAGATGCATCTCAAAAGAGTGCTTTTCCCAGCACCATTTGGACCGAGTATTGCCAGAAATTCTCCCTCATCGACTTCAAAACTTATATTTTTGAGTATATCAAGCCCATTGTAGGAGAATGATAGATCCCTAACCCTAACCGCCTTCATCTCTGCCCCTCCATCTTAATCAGTAGATAGAGGAATGTAGGTGCTCCAAGAAAGGAAGTTACAACGCCTACCGGAAGGGTCATGGGAGAAAATGCGAGCCTTGCTACTGTATCCGCTGTAAGCAACAAAAGAGCCCCTGTTAAAGCTGAAAGAGGAATTAAAAATCTGTAATCTCCACCAACTATCAATCTCATTGCATGAGGAGCTATAAGCCCTATAAATCCAATAACTCCCACAAAGGCAACACTAACAGCTGTCAGGAGTGAAGCGAGCAGTGTTCCAATGAGTCGAACCTTCTCAACTTCCACACCAAGGGATTTGGCAATTTCATCCCCCATTTGGGTGGCATTTAAATCCCATCTGGTAATGCTAAAATAAGCAAATGCCACCAAAAACACAAGTAGTAGAATGCAGTTCTCCCTCCATGTGGCCCTTCCAAGATCACCAAAGGACCAATACACCATAGCAGCGAGCTGAAGCTCATTTGCAAAGTACTGCATGAGTGTTGTTAGGGCAACAAAGAGGGAGCTCATGGAAACCCCTGCAAGAATCATCGCCTCTGGGCTGAGACTCCTGAGTTTGGCAAGAAGAAGAACCACGGCTGTGGCACTTATCGCACCTGCAAATGCAAAGAGAATAACAGTATAGGGATTATTTAGAGATATCCTCCCAGAGCTTTCAGCATAACCGGCGCCAAGGAGAATAGCCAACGAAGCTCCAAACATTGCACCGTGGGAAACCCCCATTGTGAAGGGTGTCGCCAGAGGATTTTTCAGGAAGCCCTGCATAACCGCACCTGCTATAGCCAGAGAAGAGCCAACAAGAATAGCAGCTGTAATACGCGGGAGTCTGATATTCCACACAACCAGGTGGGTACTTGCACTACCTGCCCCAAATAAAGCGTTGATGACTTCATTAATAGATAGAGAATATGCCCCGGCACTTAAAGCACAAAGAGAAACAAGGATAATAGAGATAAATAAAGCAAAACCTATGAAATATTTCCTGGCTATATACTCCCTGTATTCTCTCATGTTCATCACGGAGATGTTGGCAGTGCGTATGTAATGTTTCCGCTGTCAAGGCTCATTTTTCCAAAGCCTCCAAACTGTTTGGAGAGCTCTTCATAAACCGGCTTTCCAACGAGGAAGGTGTATATCTCGTTGGCCTTCTCAGTGGGATCGATATCAGCAAAGCGCTCCGGATACAGAATCTTCCCCACGAAGTACGCGTCCGCCATTGCAGTGCCTATGTTCGTGGCGTAGAAGTTGAAGGGCAAAATTCCGTAAACGTTGCCGTTCTTGACCGCCTTCAACGACCTGTAGAAGTTGGGGTTCTTCTTGTAGTCGGCGAGGATCAGCTTCATTCCCCCCTCATCGAGGAACAGGTAATCCGGGTTCCACTTGAGGAGCTGCTCCTTGTCTATGAACTTATGCCCCCATCCGCCAAGCTCGTCGGCCACGTTGTTCGCGCGGACCGCCGTGAAGGGAGGGAACTTTACCTCGGTGCTCTCGATCCCGTGTGCGCCCTTGTACCCTATACCCCCGACGTAGACCGTTGGGCTCTTGATGCCCTCAGTCCTCTTTAGAAGGTCACTCTGCACTTTTTCTATAAAGGATATCAACTCTTCGGCCTTCTTCTCCTTGCCCAGAACCTTTCCGGCGATTTCAATGGATTTGAAGAAGGGATCGTTCTTAAACGCTGCGTGCTTCCCGTAGCTCAGGACGACGACGGGGATGCCAGTTTTGGCCTGAATATTATCAGCTGTTTTAGCATCAACGTACGTTATGAAGATAACATCTGGCTTTAGTTTGACCAGCTCTTCGAAATTTGGCAACCTTCCCGGGCCACCGGGCCCTATGGTAGGCAGCTTCCTAAGCTCAGGATGGGCCAATATATAGGGTCTTCCAAAGTTGTAGCGCTTCTCAAAATCTTCAACACCCACAACCATGTCGCTTGCATTCAGATATACCATTAACCTGAGGGCTCCCGGTCCAGCGGCAACAATCTTTGTTACATGTGCGGGGAGTTCAACACTCCTGCCAAGCATATCAGTTATCGTAATGCTCGTTTGTGTACTCCCAGAATTCTGGTTTATACAGCCACTTGTTGAGACGAGCATTAAAAATCCCAAAATGAACGCAAGCAGCTTCTTCATGGTTTCACCTCCACAATTCCCCTACCTATAAGGGCGTAATATTTTTCACCCGCGCATTTCAAGCAGAAGGGCTTTTCGCTAATATAAATCACCCTTGTTGCCATTGCGAGCTCTCCACATTTTGAGCATCTGATATTATCAAAAATCGGAGCGGGCTCGACTGGAGGAACCTTGATATGCTCTATCTTAAATTCTTTCTCTGGAAGGCGGATCATCTTTCTTCCGATTTCCTCCCACAATAAACTGAGGCGTTTGGCATCTTCCTCACTCCCTTTTCTCTCCTTGACAACTCTGTCAAAGAGCTCTTCTGCTTCAGGAGGATAGTACTTTCTCAATTCTTCACCATCTGCATAAACCCTGACTCCTTCCCATGTCCCCCGCTTTACCAGGGTGAGTGCAGTTTTTCCCAGGTCAAGATATATCAGGCTGTTGTTGCCAAACGTGCAACCTGTGGCAATCTGCACACCATCGGTAAAGCAGTTGTTAGTCTCAACTATAGCAAGGATGCTCTCATCAACACTCGCTCTAAAGTCCAGCCTTCCAACTCCAAGCTCTTTCATGGCAATCATAGAAGCCCTCATTCCCAGCGCCACATATGGACAGATATGACCATGGAAATCTCTTGCAACCTCCAACAACCCATCATAATCTCTGTCCATTATGAGTTCGGAGATCATGGTAGCACCACAAAAAGAAATGTTAGCACGAAATATATAAAAGTTTCTGAACAGTAATAAAAGGTTGAAAACAATAAGGATAGAATCAAACCAGATGCTTTCCAGTTGTCGTCATTACGAGTTTTCCGTGCTTGACTCCCTTAAGGCTTATCAGCCGGTCTGCTATTTCCTTAACGCGTTTTGCCTTTCCTTTGACAACAACAACTTCAAGGCAGTTGTGTTTATCCATATGCACGTGCAGGCTCGAAACTATTTCACTAAGATAGTCATGCTGCAGATCAAGGAGTTCCTTGACAACATCCGCCTCATCATGGTTGTAGACTATCGTAATGGTACCAGCTACCTCCTCATCTCCCTTTTCCCATTCATGTCTTACAATGAAATCCCTTATGAGGTCTCTTATAGCCTCACTTCTGTTCGTGTAACCCTTTTCTTCTATAATAATATCAAACCTTGTGAGCAGGTCATGGGGGATTGAAACACCAAAGCGCACTATCTTCATTATATCACCACAATATATTCGAGATGCAGCTTAAAATATTTGTGAAAGAAAAAATTACTCAGCATAGCGAATTAAGATATCTTTCAGTTCATGCACTTTTTTGTAAGTTACTGAGTCAGGATTCGATAGGATGGCTTCAACTTCAGGATCATATTCTTCCACAAGCTCATCATATGGAATTACAGTCTTCGTTGTGAAATCATTAAAGCCAAGCTCATTGAGAATATCCTCAACTTTTTCTATATGCTTATCTTTTTTTACTTTATTAATAACAAGATGAACATATTTTATCCCCAGCTGACGAGCTAACTTAGCAGCATCCACAGCAACTTGAACTGAATTATATGTTGGTTCCGTTAAGATTACAGCCTGCTTAAATCCTCTTGCCAAAGCTCTGCCAAAATGCTCTAAACCAGCCTGAGTATCCATAAGAATCACTTCTCCTTTCCTGAGGTTTATGTATTTAACTACAGCATCAAGCAGAGCGTTTTCTGGGCATAAACAGCCAGCAGCTGCCTGAACGACACTGCCCATTACAAGCAACATGACATTATCAGGCCCAACAACCCCAAACCTCTCAACAACATCTCTCACATCTGGTGTTAGGGAGAAATAGAGACCCCAATTTGTTCCTGGTCTTGCACCAGTTTTTTCTTCTATATAATCAAGATTTCTGTTGAGAGGTATTATCTTGTCCCTAACTTCTTTCGGGATACCAATGGCATGAGCCAAATTCATCTGAGGATCTTCATCAACTGCCAAAACTTTGTATCCGTCCCTAGCTAAAAGCCTCGCTAGTATAGCAGTTAAAGTAGTTTTTCCGACTCCACCTTTGCCTGTTATAACAACCCTAAAACCCTCTTCTGGGGCCTGTTTTTTGGTCCGTTCTCGTAACTCCTCGGCTATCTGAAATAGCTTCTTCCGTCTTTCGTCTTTCTCCCCTTTGTTTGCCATAAGCAACACCGAAAAAATTTTGAAAAACTCCAGTATAAATGCTTTTAGGTTTGAATTTAAAACTAAGGTAGTATACACTTTTGTGAACTTACCGGATAAATTTGTTCATTAGTGAATATTTAAGGATCCATAATCTTTTCCATCCATTGGTGTATAACCTTTGGTTTCACACTTTTGGATAATTCCCTCCCCTCTGACTTCCCGGTCAGTCGACTGAATTAGATATTGGTGGTAAAATGTTGAGAAAAATGTAACATTTTGTTCTATAATTTTTCGGTTTTTATTTAAAACAGAAACCCATTTATATAAAAATTTGTTACATAAACCTTGGTGATTCCTATGCCTACCGATTCAAAGCCTACTATTTTCATAAATCCAGCGAAGTGCATTGGCTGTCGGCACTGTGAGATAGCGTGTGCAGTGGAACACTCCCAGAGCAAGGATCTATTCTCAGCGATCTTTGAGGATCCGCTGCCCCTTCCAAGAATCCACATTCTCCCCATGGGGGCCTACAACGTACCCATGAACTGCCGGCACTGCGATGGCGCACCCTGTATGGAAGTCTGCCCGACAGGAGCCATCTTCAAGGACGAAGACGGCGCGGTTATGATAACCCCCGAGAAGTGCATCGGCTGCAAGATGTGTGCAATCGTCTGTCCCTTCGGTATCCCCGAGTTTGACGCCCTCAACGGCGTGATGTTCAAGTGCGATATGTGTCCCGACAGAAGAGCTGAAGGCAGGCCCCCAGCGTGTGTCGAGGCCTGTAAGACCGGTGCGCTCCAGTTCGGCACCATAGACGAGATAGTCTCCAACGTCAGGAAGGAAACGGCCGAGAAGATAATCAAGCTGAAGGAAGGCACGTATGAGGAGGAATACAATGGTTGGGAGCTGTTTAGGTCTTTTCAGGCCGAGGTTATTCGGATTAATGAGGGGGAGTCAAAATGAAGAAGTATAAGGAAGTCTCAATCGATAGTACAACCCAGAAGATGTATGAACGCGCCCAGGAACTAGGCATCGAGACGGTCTGGGAGAGGCTCGAGAAGCAGCAGCCCCAGTGCGGTTACGGTCTCCTTGGAGTCTGCTGCAGGAACTGTATGATGGGCCCGTGCAGGATCAACCCCTTCGGGGGCGAGCCGAGGAGGGGCGTCTGTGGTGCCGATGCTGACACCATAGTCGCCAGGAACCTCCTCAGGATGATAGCGGCCGGTGCATCCGCTCACAGCGACCACGGGCGCCACGTGGCTCTGACCCTTCTCATAGCGGCCGAGATGGCCGAGAAGTTCAAGAAGGAAGGAAAGCCCGTTCTTGAACTCGACAACATGGCCTCAAATACACTGCCGTACCAGGTGAGGGATGTCGAGAAGCTCAAGGCCATCGCCGAGAGGCTCGGAATCGAGACGGAGGGCAAGACCGTCAGGGAGCTCGCCAAGGAAGTTGCCGAAGTTGCCCTCAATGACTTTGGAAAGCAGGATGAGGAGGCTCTGGCCTTCCTCAAGGCCTACCTCAACCCCAAGACCTACGAGATGTTCGAGAAGGCCGCCGAAAAGGCAGGCATGCCATGGTTCGAGAACGGCATTCTCCCGAGGAGCATAGACAGGGAGATAGTGGAGAGCCTCCACAGGACCCACATAGGAACCGACCACGACCCGGTGAGCATACTCCTCCACGGCCTGAGAACCTCTCTCGGCGACGCCTGGGGTGGCTCGCTCATAGCTACTGAGCTTCAGGACGTGCTCTTTGGAACGCCAAAGGTCATAAAGGCCGAGGCTAACCTCGGAGTCCTCAAGGAGGACTACGTCAACATAGTCGTCCACGGCCACGAGCCAGTTCTTTCAGAGAAGATAGTCGAGGCGGCACAGGACCCCGAGCTGCTCGAGCTCGCCGAGAAGCTCGGTGCCAAGGGCATAAACGTCGTCGGAATGTGCTGTACAGGTTTAGAGGTTCTCATGAGGCACGGAATTCCGATAGCCGGCAACTTCCTCCAGCAGGAGATGGCCATAGTTACCGGCGCCGTCGAGGCCATGGTCGTTGACGTTCAGTGTATAATGCCCGCAACGGTTGACGTTGCCCGGTGCTTCCACACCAAGATAATAGACACAAGTCCAATAGCCACTTTCCCGGGAGCCATACACATCAAGTTCGACGAGAAGAGGGCGGATGAGATAGCCAAGGAGATAGTCAAGACTGCGGTTGAGAACTTCCCGAACAGGTCTAAGGTGAGGGTCGAGATACCGAAGGAGAAGATGTCCGGATACGTCGGCTTCAGCGTCGAGGCAATACTCGAGCACTTCGGTGGTACACTTAAGCCCATTGAAGAGGCTATCGTCGAGGGCAAGATAAAGGGTGTAGCCGGTCTGGTCGGCTGTAACAACCCGAAGATAAAGCAGGATCACAACCACATCAAGATAGCGAACGAGCTCATGAAGAGGGACGTCCTCCTCGTGGGAACCGGCTGCTGGGCGACCGCGGCGATGAAGTACGGCATCTTCCTGCCCGAGTATGCGGACACAGAGAACGTTGGACCCGGCCTGAGAGAGTTCGTCAAGGAATGGGGCATTCCTCCTGCTCTCAACATGGGCTCGTGCGTTGACTGTACGAGAATACTCGTCCTGGCCGACCTAGTGGCGAGGGACCTGAACGTGCCCATCTCGGCCCTTCCGGTGGTGGGCTCCGCCCCCGAGGCCATGACCGAGAAGGCCGTCTCGATAGGAACCTACTTCGTGGCCAGCGGAATCACAACGCACCTCGGCATAGTTCCGCCGGTTCTCGGCGGGCCGAAGGTGGTAAAGATCCTCACGCAGGACCTCTACGACATCGTTGGAGCGGCCTTCATAGTGGAGCCCGACCCGTACAAGGCAGCGAAGCTGATGTACGACCACATCATGAAGAAGAGGAAAGCGCTGGGCATTTGAATCTTTTTCTTAATTTTTGAGGTGATTCCATGCTTAAGGTAGATGCCTGTATAGGGTGTGGATTGTGTGCCCAAGTCTGTCCATTCAATGCAATATTTCAGTTTGATAATGAGAAAAGGATCATGTTTTTTGATCCAGACAGATGTGGGAATTGCAACTATGAATGCAACAAGATATGTCCTACCGATGCAATAGAAGGAAAGCCGGATAAAGCTGAGCTGAAATTTGAATATGCACAATGCGTCGGCTGTGGAAAGAAACTGGATTATACCGTCAAAACTGCTGAGTTCCTCTATCACAAGCTGGAGAAGCTATACGAACATCCTGAGATAGTTTATCTCTGCGATAGCTGTAAGCATGAAAGAGTCAAGGAATTTCCAAGGGAATATATTAAGTTCTTTGGAGGGGTGCTAAAGTGAAAGGCATGAAATTTTCATTTTTATGCAAAAATAAACCCCAGCAAACCGGAAAGAGAATAGCTATAATAGGAGCTGGGCCTGCAGGTTTAACTGCTGCCGGCTATCTTGTGTGTAAAGGTCATGATGTTGATATTTATGATAAACTTCCCGAACCAGGTGGCTTAATGCTGTTTGTTATACCCGAGTTTAGAATCCCTGTGGAGAGAGTAAGACTTGGAGCAAAAGAACTGGAGGAAGAATTTGAAGTGACGTATTATCCAAGGACAAAGGTGATGGAAGGGGACAGAGAAGATGAGGGAGATGAATTTTACGAAAGAAAGATTGCTCTCAGTGAATTAATTGAGAAATATGATGCGGTTTTAATAGCAACTGGGATATGGAACGTCAGAAGAATTGGCATACCCGGAGATGACTTGGAAGGCATTCTCTCCCCTTTAGAACTCCTGTTTTGGATTAAGGGTGCAGAACTTGGTTATGTCCCAAAGGAGAAGGTTCCCAAATTAGAGGGCAAAAGAGTTGGAATAATAGGGGCTGGATTAACTGCAGTTGATACTGCTTTTGAGTGTAACCGTCTCGGAGCCGATGTGACGATATTCTATAGAAGAACGATAAGGGAAGCTCCAGCAGGAGCCTACGAGATAAACATCCTAAGGAACAGGGGTGTCAAGTGGTTCGAGCTCGTAACTCCAAAGCGGGTTATAGGTGAGAACGGCCGCGTTAAGGCGATCGAACTGCTGAGAACTCGTCTCGGTGAGCCCGACGAGACTGGAAGGAGGAGGCCGGTACCCATAGAGGGCTCGGAATTTCAGGTTGAGCTGGACTACCTCGTCTTTGCCATAGGGATGGCACCAACACCACCTGTTAACAGCTCCTACATCGCGACGGACAGAAGAGGAAGAATATTAGTGGACAGCAGACACATGACAAACTTTGAAGGCGTTTTTGCAGCAGGTGATGTGGTGAATGGCCCAACTAAAGTTGGCAGGGCAATAAAAGACGGTCTCTACGCCGCAGTCTCAATGGACAAATGGCTTAGAGGTGAGTCCTGATGGAGAGGAAGGTGCTCTATCTCGATTATCTAACCTGTATTGGCTGTGAAACCTGTGAAACCGTCTGCGGCTTTATTCACGACAACAATCCATTTATCAAAATATATGTTACAGAAAACAAACAATATCTGCCTATAAACTGCAAACACTGTGAAGATGCCCCCTGTCTTAGGATATGCCCCACAGAAGCCATATATAGAGATACTGAAGGAGCTGTTAGGATCAATGAAAAACGATGTATAGGGTGCCTTGCATGTCTCCAAGTATGCCCCTACGGTGTTCCCTTCTATAGCCTGAAAGTCAGGGCAATAACGAAGTGCGACATGTGTGCGGAAAGGCGCGAAGAGGGACTTGAACCAGCGTGTGCGCTTATGTGCCCTGCAGAGGCTATACATTACGGCCCGCTGGAGATGGTTCTTGAACTCGTCAATGAGAGGCGTGCTAAGAACATCCCAGAGCATCAGAAAGAGCTAAGTGCTGAGGAATTGAGAAAGAGCATTCTTTCGGGTTATGTTATCTTGTAATTTTCTAATTTTTGAAAGTGGTATCCTCATGGAGCTAAAGGAAATAATTGGAGATGCAAAGAGAATAATAATTTGCGGTCTTGGAAATGAAAAATATGGAGATGAGGCTTTTGGGTTTTCATAACCAGAGCTTTAAAGCCCCTAGTTATCAATCCCAATATCATTGTCCTGGAATGTCACGAAGTTCCAGAATGTCATGCAGGAGTTATAATACGCTTTAGGGCAGAGTTGCTTCTGCTGATAGCTCCAACTAATTATGGGAGCGAACCTAGAAAACTCGTGGTGGCTGATCTTTGGGAAGCCCTCGAAGACCTCCCTAAAAGTCTTCAACCACAACTAAAAGTTACTCTAGATTATCTGAAGGAACTGTTACCTGATACTAAATTTATATTAGTAGGTTGTCAGATTAAAGACAACAAAACATTCCGCAAATTAACTCCTGAAATAGAGAACAGTGCTAAAGCTCTAATTTTTTCACTCAAAAAGGAGCTTGAGAGAATTTAAGCTTTTTAAACCAAACGTTTTAAACTCTATAATTTTTAAGTTCTCATGGAGTACTCTTAGATGGAGGTGCAAAAATGCATGAATGGGCCTTAGCTGATGGTATTGTGAGGACAGCTATAGAGTTTGCAAACATGCACGGTAAGGATAAAATTTTAGCCATTAGGGTGGTTCTTGGGGAACTTCAGGATGTTAATGAGGAAATTCTGAAGTTCGCGATAGACGAAATCAAAAAAGGCACAATAGCTGAAGAGGCTGAGATAGAATTCATTCTTGAAGAGGCAGAATTCAGATGCAGGAAGTGCGGTTATGAATGGAAACTTAAAGACGTGAAGGGGCAATTCAATGAGCGTATAAAAGAAGATATCCATTTCATTCCAGAGGTCGTTCATGCCTTCCTTGCATGTCCCAAATGTGGGAGCAGAGATTTCGAGGTTGTTAAGGGGAGGGGGGTTTATTTATCTGCTATAAAAGTTGAAGGAGAGGAGTGAGCTATGATTGGAGCTATCGACCCTCGAGTTAAAGCAATTGAAGCTCGCTTGGAGAAAGTTAAAAGAATAATCCCCGTCGTGAGCGGAAAAGGCGGCGTAGGAAAGTCATTGATTTCAACGACCCTTGCACTGGCTCTGGCCGAGAAAGGTTACAAAGTTGGCCTCCTTGATCTCGACTTCCATGGAGCAAGCGATCACGTCATTCTCGGCTTTGAGCCAAAAGAATTCCCTGAAGAGGACAGAGGCGTTGTCCCTCCCGAAATCCATGGAATCAAATTCATGAGCATCGTTTATTACTCTGAAGACAGACCAACGCCCCTGAGAGGAATGGAAATAAGCGACGCACTCATAGAGCTTTTAGCCATAACCCGCTGGGACGAGCTTGATTATCTAATCATAGACATGCCCCCAGGCATGGGCGATCAGTTCCTAGATGTCCTCAGATTCCTCAGGAGAGGGGAATTTTTGGTCGTTGCAACACCTTCAAAGCTGGCCATTAACGTTGTTAGAAAGCTCCTCCTCCTGCTGAAGGAGCAGAACCTAAAAATCTTCGGAATTGTTGAGAACATGAAGTTGAATGAGGAAGAAAACATCAGGATACTTGCCAGTGAGTTCGGCACCCCCTATCTGACAGGAATACCCCTCTACAGAGACCTCGATGAAAAACTTGGGAGCGTTGAAGCCCTAATGAAAAGCGAATTCGCTAAGAATGTCAGGGACATTGCTGAAATCCTTTAATTTTATAATCAATTTTTCCAGCCTGATAAGGAGATGATAGAATGAACCTCCAAGAAATCCTCAGAGGTGCAGAGAGGATTGTAATTTGTGGCATAGGAAATGAGAACAGAGGAGATGACGCTTTTGGTGTAGTAGTTACCGAAAGACTCAGAAAAGTTCTTCAAAAGCCTAACGTTACTGTAATAAACTGTGGGGAAGTTCCCGAAAGTTATACCGGAGTTATAAAACGTCACAAACCAGATGCAGTTATTTTCATAGATGCAATCGAATTTGGAGGAAAACCTGGGGAAATTATAGTAGCTGATCCCGAGGGGACACTCGGCACTTCAGCCTCGACGCACAGTCTCCCCCTTAGAGTCTTAGTCCAGTATCTGAAAACCGAGCTGAAAGGCACGCGGTTTATCCTGATCGGCTGTCAGCCTAAAAACACTGCACTCTTTGGTGAGATGAGCGAAGAAATTAAAAAAAGTGTTGAGGAGCTCGTCAGAATTCTGATTGATTCATTAAAGGACTAAAATGGAAGCTCACCTTCCTCGACGTTTATTGTTTCCGTAGACCTTGTGATAAGTACTCCCCTGCCTTTATGCACATATTTCCTCATGGCTCCCGGTGGAACACCATTGCTCTCATATATCACGCCCTGAATATCCGGATCGGTGTAGAGCAGGAGCGTAGGGCCAGCAATATTGAGGACAGAGTCTATAGCATATCTCGTTCCCAACACAGTAACTCTCTTCCTCGCGGGCCTTGTTAAAAGGGGCATTGCGGCACTTCCAGCAGTTGTATAAGCTAAAACAGCGACATCATCCACCCCTATCATGACACCCCTCCTCTTCTCAACGATAGCCGAGAGAATTAGAAATGCCATCCCCACAACACTTACGCTGTGAGCATCCCCCAGATTCACCAGAATGCTCTTACCCAGTTTCGGTGGCTTTCCTTTATAAAACGCCTCATCCAGTGCAGTATACCCTTCGAGAATAACTCCACTGTATTTTTCATTTGCTTTTACTGCCTCAGGGACAC
>JAMOPD010000146.1 GCA_027064745.1 Thermococcaceae archaeon | reverse complement strand
GATTATCCGTGAGTATGCGATGGCACTTGCCCCAGTCATGTTATACTCAGCGCGGCTCTCAAAGTTGAGCCAGATCTTAAGTGTGTCCTCGTTGACCTCAAGGCCTGCTACCACTCCTGAATCCAGTATATCTCCACCCGTGACTGGATCTACTATCTCAGCAAGCTCTTTAAGAACAGCTTGATACTCCTGCGGCCATTTCCTGTCTTTCATATACATCTTCATAATTTTCCACCTGATAAGCTTCTCTTAATCATCAATTAAAATATTTCTTGGTCATTTTTGTCCAATTGTGGGTATTCTTTTGGAATCGATAGATATATAGAGGTTGCTATTATCACCCATAGCACTATAGGAATAGCAAAAAACGCCACTATTATACCTTTCTGTATGCCTGTAGTGTTATCAAGCCAGTATCTCGTCCAGGAGAACATGACTACAAACCATGAAGAAATTATCAAAAGTTTCTCTCTTACTTCATCTAAGAATTTTAGAGATATAAGGGAGTTCATCAAAAGAAGTAGAGCTAAAAATGGGCCGACATATATTACATCAACCATAACTGTTGAATAGTTACCTGCAAATATCAAGCTTGAGAGAGTTACAATAGCTTGAAGCATCAGCCTACCACTTACTTTAACAACATTGTCCATTGCAAGGGAATATGCAATTAACGCAGGTCCAGTTAAGATAAGAACTGCAAGAATACCATTTACAGGATGTTTTGATAAAACTGCTCCACTAAATCCACCTGAGGTCATTAAACCTCCTATTAACAAAAGGCCTGAGGGATGTTTTTCTTCCCCAACTATAGTTTCTATACGTCTGAATATCAACCAAGTGATTATAATTCCAAAGAGGGTCAGTATTCCACTAAGACTCATTATGATTTCATACCATAACTCCAACATTATCTCCAACATCCATCAAATTTGTGTATGTTAAATTGATACTGTCACAGGAGTTAGACAGCCCGCTTAATAGTTAACACCGTTTATTATTAGGCGCTCTCATAGGTTATCCTGACAGTATGGTTAAATTTTGAAGGTAAGCTAAATAAACTTTACGCTTACTTAATTTAATTAGATGTAGAATTTACCGTTTGCTTGTTTTTGAAAATGATCCTAAAAGTTTGTTATTTTTGAAACATTAACCTTGATTGAATCAAAAGATGTATTAACATTAAAGTTTAACTCTGATAAATAAAATATTAGGACAAGTTGTCATTCAGCTGGAGCATAATAGCAGCGCTTTGGGGGAGTAGTTAGTTCTGCAATTTCCTTACTCCTCAAAACCATAGCTGTGCTCTTCATTCTCCTCACTCCACGTTAACGGTGTTCTCCCAGAGGCCGTGGATGTTGCAGTAGCTGAGGGCGTATAGCTTGCCCTTCTTGCCCGTCCTGAAGAAGAACACCGCCCTCGGCTCGGTCAGCGGGTCGCTGTGGTTGCTGAACTCGGCCCTGCCGACGAGAATCGGGAAGTTCTCCCCCTCCGGGTGGAAGTAGAGCTCAATCCAGGCTATGTGGTGCTCAGGCGTGTTCGGGTGCGGTATCTCCTTGCCGACGCTGACCTCGACCTTGACGAGGTCGCCCTCCTTCTCGTACTCTATAACGGGGACGTGCTTCTCCCCCTTCCAGTCTCCACTCTTTATGGTTCCGCTAAGCATCTCAACCACCTCACTCTATCTTTTCAAACATGTCCTTGGGCGCACCGCAGAGCGGGCAAACCCAGTCCTCGGAGAGGTCTTCAAACCTGGTTCCCGGGGCCATCCCGGCGTCCTCATCCTCATCGTAGATGTATCCACAAACCATGCACTTCCACTTTGCCATTTTTATTATTCTAATGTTATCAGCCCGCCCTTATAAGGTTTGTGGTTCAAACTCATAGGTTTAAAAATAGAAAATTTATTCAAAGACCACGAACTTGCCCCTCGGGGCGCCGCATACAGGGCAGTACTCGGGCGCCTCGTCAATCGCCGTGTATCCACACACCGGGCAGATGTAGACCTTCTTCACCTCGATATCCATTCCGCGCTCGGCCTTTTCCTTGGCCTTGGCGTACAGTTCAGCGTGTATCTTTTCCGCCTCAAGGGCGTAGTGGGTCGTCCTTACCGCGTCCTTCTCGCCCTGGAACTCGGCGGTCTTCTTGAAGACCGGGTACATCTCCTCTACTTCATATGTCTCCCCCTCTATCCCTACCTGGAGGTTCTCTGGCGTTTTGCCCAGCTTTCCGAGCGCTATGAAGTGGTTCTTCGCGTGAAATAGCCCTGAAGAGCTTGGCTATGTTGGGGAACCCCTCCTTCTCAGCCTGCTCGGCAAAAATCAGGTACTTCATGTGTGCCATGCTTTCGCCAGCGAATGCATCCTCCAGAAACTTCCGGCTCATTTTCCTTTCCACTGCCACGTCTATCACCTACAAACGTTGTTGCATTAATATCTTTGCACATACCATATATAACGATTTTCTAAACTGGAAGTTTGATAAAATTTGCACTCAGTCAATGAGTAGTCTCTCTTTGATGATTTTTCGAGCTTTATAGCTTTTCTAATCGTACAAGATTTTATGTGAGGTTCTTAAAAAGAGATGTCAGGAGAGCCAGGCTATAAGTTTCCTCACGCCCTCCCCGATCCTTTCTTCATCCTCCTTTCTGAGCATTCCCCTGCCCTCAACGGTGTCGACGTGATCGAACTTGCTCCTCGCTATGAGTGTCTCGATCTTCCTTCCAGCAACGCCGCCCCAGCCGTAGGCACCGACGATGAGGACGGGCTTCTCGTAGTTGCCCCTGTCCACTATCTC
>JAMOPD010000145.1 GCA_027064745.1 Thermococcaceae archaeon | reverse complement strand
ACACCACCGGGGCGCGTCCGAGATTAAGGGAGCCAGAGGATTTAAAAAGTTTTCGGTAAATTTGGAATTCTCTTGGAGTATTCCCCACGCAAGTTATCAAAGGAAATGAGAAAAAGTTAAAAGGACATGACCAACTACATGTCTTAAGGGTATTCTTCCACAGATGGGTGTTAGAATATGAGCCCCAAGACGCTGATAGCAATCCCAGCGTACAACGAAGAGCTAACGATTGGCTCAGTTGTGGTGCTTTCCAAGAAATACGGTGACGTTCTGGTGGTTGATGACGGCAGTCACGACAGAACATCCGAGGTGGCTAGGGAAGCCGGGGCCCTCGTCATAAGGCACGAGAGGAATATGGGGAAGGGTCAGGCGCTCAAGACGGCCTTTGAATACGCGATGAGCGAGGGGTACGGTATCGTTGTAACGATCGATGCCGACGGCCAGCACAACCCAGACGAGATACCCCTCCTCATAGAGCCGATAGTCAGAGGAGAAGCTGATTTGGTCATCGGCTCGAGGTATTTAAACGGAAGCAAAAAGGAAATCCCCCTGTACAGAAGGTTCGGCCTGTGGGTGCTGAACAAAAGCACGAAAATTGCATCAAAGGTTGAGGTAGATTCCCAGAGCGGGTTCAGGGCGGTAAGCGTTGAAGCCCTGAAGAAGTTAAACTTAAATAGCGATGGATACTCCGTAGAGACTGCCATGGTGGTTGAGGCGAGCGAGAAGGGAATTAAGCTCATGGAGGTTCCCATAAGCGTCCGCTACGACGTTCCCAACAAGCACAAGAAGCACCCGGTTTCTCACGGCCTCAGCGTTTTAGCAGGTATCGTTAGTTTGATTGGTTACAAGCGACCGCTGCTGCTCTTTGGAGTCCTGAGTTTGATATCTTTCATCATAGCCGGGATTTTGGGATACTGGGCTCTGGAGCCGTATTACAGGGGTGGAAACGTTTATTTGACCCAAGCAATTGGCGCGGGCATATTCGTGATAATCGGAATACAGCTGTTTGTTGCCGGGTTGACGCTGAACGTGCTGGCAAAAATGGTGAGGGAGTGAAATCAGTATGCGTGTTGCCCTGATAGGCTCAAGGGGTATTCCGGGAAAGTACGGAGGAACTGAAACATTTGTGGAGGAAGTATCCCGCAGACTTCTCGCGAGGGGATTCAGAGTGTATGTTACTTGTGAGTCTAAGGATTTTTCTGAGGATGAGTACGATGGAATAATCCGGGTTCATATACCCTCGGTACAGGGAAAAAGCACAACAATACCCTCCATAAATGATGTTCTTGCCACATTGTACTTTCTCAAAAAACATTCTCGTGACGTTGATGTATTGTATTTTGTGTCTCCAGACGGCAGTTTAGCCGCCATTTTAGCAAAGCTGGCCAAAAAGAAGATCCTCATAAATCCTGATGGTGTGGAATGGAGGCGTTTAATAAAGAGGAGCCGGTTTGTGCCTTTCCACCTTTTCCCTGTGTATCTTGCGACGATGGTTTACATGTATCTGATGGAATACCTATCTTGCAAGTTGCCCGATATTGTGGTTGCAGACTCTATTGGAATCAAAGAGCATTTAACGAAAAGGCATAACCCAAAAAGGGTCGTTTACATCGCCTACGGGGCAAGGGAGTTAATTCCCTCCCAACTATCAAAAGATGACGAGATAAGTATTCTTAACAAATATGGGGTATCCCCGGGAGAATATTACCTAACAGTTGCCCGTATAGTTGCCGAGAACAACATTCACATGGAAGTGAAGGGATTTAAGAAAGCAAATTCAACAAAGAAGCTCGTTATAGTTGGAAACTTCAACAAAAAGGATCCCTACACGCGGCATCTGCTTAAATTAAAAGGCGAGAGCAATGATATAATTTTCCTAGATCCAATTTATGATAAAGAAATCCTCGGAGTTTTGAGGAAGAACTGCTTTGCTTACATTCACGCCTACGAGGTTGGAGGGACAAATCCCTCTCTGCTTGAGCAGATGCTGTTCAAGAGGCCGATATTAGCTTATGACGTGCCTTTCAACAAGGAGGTTCTGCAGGAGGGAGGGATATACTTTAAAGATGCTGAAGACCTAGCTAACAAAATGGAGATGCTTGAGCGGGGGGAGTTTGACTTAAAGCTTATAAAGAAGACTCAGATTAAGAGGATAAAAAGGCAATATAACTGGGAGAAGGTTGCAAGGGAATATGAAAGGTTATTTAGGACTTTAATCGGGAGGAGTCGGGAATGAGACTCCTTTTAGTTAATTATATGGAAACAACAGCACCTGGTGGGATAAATAAGGTAGTATTTGAAATCGCCAGGTGGCTCTCCAAATGGGGCCATGAAGTAGTAGTTTTTAATCCAGCTTGGGATGATAACTTGCAAATGAGTGAAGAGAAAATAGAGAATTTCAAGTTAATTAGGGGGTATAGATATAGAGGATCCCTCTACGGGCTTAGTATCAAAAATGTTGAAGTTATTAGGGAGATAATAAAAAAGTTCAATCCAAGTGTTGTTCATATTCATGGTTACCATACCTTATTTTCACCGGAAATAATCTATGTAATTAAACGCTCTTATCCTACTCTTCCCATAGTGCTCTCACCTCACTATGGACCTTATGGTCACAACACATTGGCAGGAAAGTACTTATGGGGCATTTATAATAAGTTAGTTGGAGAAAAAATCTTTAAGAAAGTAGACAGTATTATTGTAGCCTCTAATTTTGAAAAATTGCATCTCCTGAAGGCTGTCTCAAATGTTGATCCTCAAAAAGTGGTTGTTATTCCTCATGGTGTCGATTTAATAGATTTATCTAAAAGAAGGGATAATGCAGGAGAGATACATTTATTATTTGCAGGATATTTATTGAAGCTAAAGGGAGTCCAATACATAATCCAAGCATTGGCAGAGTTGGTTTACACTTTTAACATTAAAGACATAAAATTAATAATAGTTGGAAATGGTCCTTATAAAGCTAATTTAAAAACCTTAGCAAAAAAGTTAAAAGTTGAAGATTATATTATTTGGAAACCTTTTTTGAACCACTCCACGTTGCTTACAGAAATAAAGAAGGCAGATATATTCCTATTACTTTCCGAGAATGAGAACTATGGAATAACCGTAGCCGAGGCTTTAGCTTTGGGAACTCCCGTGATAGTAACAAAAAGAACTGCTTTAAAAGAGTTTTTAAGTGAACCAGGATGTTTTGGTGTTGATTATCCTCCCAACCCAAGAGAAGTTGCAGAGTTAATCTTAAAAATTGCGAATAGCGATGTTAAGGTGGGGCCGTTCAGCAAGAAGATTAGGACTTGGGAGGAGGTAGTGAGGGATTACGAAAGAGTTTACCAAAACTTAACTAACTATAAGGAGGATTAGTTTATGAAATGCAAAAGTGCCAAAACAAATGTTGTTTTTTTAACTTGGTATTTTCCAAAGGGAAGCGGTGGGTTTACGTATCGAAAAAAACTTTTAACTTTGTTATCATCAATTGATTCGATTCAAACAATAATAGTTTTAACAAGTGATATTGAGTTGCAAAAATTTAGGAATGCTAAAATCAAAATACTCCTCCTAAATCATTTTATTCCCGAAAATCCATTATTTAGATTTTTTAGATTTTTATTGTTCCAACTTAAGGTAATAATTTACTTGACAAGGTATTGCGGGGAGTATTCAACCATATTTGTGATGAGTGGGAATAATTTCGCACTTCCAGTATTATTTTGTAAAATAATTTTAAAAAAGAAAATTGTATACCTAATGTCAGGTGTTGGGGGTATTTCAGTATGGGAGCTATATCCAAGTAATCTTTTATCAAGAATAATTGCAATTCTTGACGAGCTCACTCTTTTGCTAAGCGATTTCATTATTCTCGAGTCCCCAAGATTAAGAGATGTTCTCAAGCTTGATAGATATAGAGGAAAAGTTATTCAAAATGGACGTATGTATGTAGAACGAGAAAAAATGCAATATACAATTCCTTTTTCTAGAAGGCGAAATGTTATTGGGTATATCGGCAGATTAAGTCCAGAAAAAGGTGTCCTAAATTTTGCGCGTTCAATATTAAGGATAAGAATGGATACCTCAGTAAAGGTAGATGGTGTTATCATTGGAGGAGGAGGACCTCTAGAAACTGAAATTAAAAAGTTACTTTCTTTAGAAGAAAATATTAATATACAGATATTAGGGCATATTACTGAGAATAAAGTTCCAAAGATATTGAATCATCTAAAGTTGTTAATACTTCCCTCTTTAGTAGAAGGTCTTCCGAATATACTTCTGGAATCTATGGCATGTGGGACTCCGGTATTGGCAACTCCTGTAGGTGCAATATTAGATGTAATTATAGATGAAAAAACGGGGTTCATAATGAGAGATAATAGTCCAGAAACAATAGTAATGAATATTGGACGAGCGTTAACTCATCCAGAGTTACCCAAGATTTCGAGAAAAAGTATAAAAACGGTGCAGAAAGAATTCAACTTTGAAAGCGCCTTAAATAGATGGAAACATATAATTGAATACATAGTGGGGTAAAATGTTTAAGGTGAAGATACCGTGAAACGGGTTCATTTATTTTTGGCAATCCTAGTAGTATTTCTGATAGACTTAACTTACATTCTACACCTACCCAAGTTCTCATATTCAACCAACGGCCCGAACATGCTAAAGGCTATTCCTGCTGTTCACTGGATATTACTAATTTTATCCTCTTCACTTCTCGTGGCCTCCCTATATCTAAACCTAAGGAACAAATGGCCTTTGATAATCATCGGACTTATGTATGGGGCACTATTCTACATAACAAATCTCTATTTTGTCGTTCCCTATGAGCAAACAGATATCCCATCTGGGTTAATTGAGTTCCTGCTTTTATCCGGAAGAATAACACGCGAAGCCCTCTCAGTTCACTCACTTTCGTATCTATCTTATCCGATTTCATTCATTTTGGAAATATCTATGATGCTGATTGGGGGAATAGGCAAAATCGAAATCTATACTGTGGGACTGTTCGTGTTTTTGGGAGCTTTTTATGTCGGATTAATTTTGTACTATTACGAAAAAGACAGGGACATGAAATTTGCAATTCTATCCCTGGCGACGTATATTGTGCTCTCCTTCTACGTTATCAACGACCAGGTTGCCCCCCAGACCCTTGCACTTGCCTACCTCCCCTACCTCTACAGATTAACCTTTGACTACATAGAAGGTGAGCAACCGCTAAAGGTTCTCGTCCTTATCCTGATTCTCTGGTTCGCACTGGTTTTTGCCCATCCGTTCATGTTCCTGTTTTATATCCTTCCCGTATTAGGGGTTGTAGTGTATAACAGGGTTGTCCTTAAACAGCCAGGAATAAAGGACTCAACGATTTGGATAATGATCTCCATCTGGGGATTCGGGTTCGTGTATCTGTTTTACAACCTCCTCTCAATTCCGCTAAGGATGTTTGTTGAAAGCTGGGGAAAGGTTCAGGGTGAGACCTGGTGGGTGTTTGCAAACTTTTTTAGAAAATCCGGAGCCCTCGGACCGATAAAATACACTCCTCACCCCCACTACGAGCTGGTTCCTAAGTGGATATTCGAGACTCAAGCATTGGTACTGAGGGTTATGGTGATTCTGTTCGCTGGAATCGTTCTATATTCATTTATTCTAGAGTTAAAACGTGCCCTCACTTCTGGAAAGTTATCCCCCCAGCTCGTGTTCGACGTCTCCGTGATGGTGTCAAGTGGGATTCTGTTCGTGATTGGATTGATAACGATTTTCCTCGGGCAGAGGTCATTTCAGGTTGCGTTTATACCGCTTTCGAGATACACAAAACATGTGATAGAAGGAAACAGGAGATATCTAAAAGTTGCCCTCATGATTGTTATGATGCTGGCTCCAGTGCTATTCACGTTCAACTTTATGGTAAACTCCACAGTGGGTTCTCCAATGTTTATAAGGGATACCTCAACATTAAAAGCGGGAGAATTTTTGGATTATTCTGCAACAGGCATTCAGGGTTATGTTTTTGTGGGTACGGATGAGATTTCCCCAATAGATGTTAGCAAATATAAACGCACTGCCATTACCTGGATACGAGATGGAAAGTTTTCGCCATCTCGATTTAAGTATATAATATGGAACAAAAAAGTCAAAATGACTGTTGAGCATTATGGGATTGATAGACAATTCTATGAAGAACTAGAAAAGCGGAATGTAATCTACAACAATAAATTTTCAAGGATATACCAACGGAGGTGATGTCATGAAAAAACCTAAAATTTCGGTTATAATCCCCACCCACAATTCTGAAACATACATACATCGCCCATTAGATAGTTTAATTAATCAAACATTTCACGAAATAGAGGTCATAATTATAGATGATGGGTCTACTGACAAAACTATACAGAAAGTAAGAAAGATACTTTCAAATGCCCCCTTTGAGTGGAAGATAATTAGATTAAAAAAGTATGGACCTAGCATAGCACGAAATATTGGAATAAAAAAAGCTCTGGGAAAATTTGTATATTTCTTGGATAGTGATGATTATATCGCTAAAAATGCGTTAGAAGAGTTATACCGCTGTGCGATCAAAAGAGGGGCTGACATAGTGTTGTGCGGAGTTGATGAAGTTTCGCCTAATGGGAAAATACTCAGAAAGTACTCAGAAAATTGGAGTTATCTACCTAAGCCAGTAATGTCAGGAGTAGAAGTTCTAAGACTGTATCTGATGGGGGATATCAAAATTACAGTTCACTCTGCAATATACAAAAAAGAGCTTTTGATAAAACACAGAATTTATTTTCCCCCTTTTTGGGGAGGAGAAGATCCCGATTTTGTTAGGAGGGCGTTATTTCATGCTACTAAAGTTGCCACAATTAGGAAATCCTTAGTATATTATGTAAAAGATCCGAAAAAACATACAGACCGAAATATCATGATTCACAGGATGTTCAATAGCCTTAAAGCCACAAAAAGTTCAAGAAACTACTTATCACTCAATAATGCACCGAGGGATATTATTAATCTGATTGAATACACACATTACCCTAGCGAAGTTCTTGCACTATTAAAGAGTTTTATATTTATGAACACTAACCGACTAAACAATGAAGAAATTATACAAGTAAAAAAACTGACAGAACTACTCACTCACACTAAATTTAGAGCAAGAAAAAAAGTCAATGCTGAAACCGCTTATTATTTGATAGTGCTTGTTTTAGATGCTCTTAATATCCTAACATGCTCTCAACCAATATTTGCATTGATGTATAGAATATACAAACAATTAAGATACAACAAATCAGAGAAATAATATGACAAAACACATAAATACCTCTGTGACGGGTCACCCAAAGAGCTAGCGAGACTAATTGAGTTCCTGTATGAAAACCCCAAGATAAGAAAAAAGATTTCAAGAATAAACCCGCAAAGAGCAAAGAGATTTGAGTGGAATGTCATCGCAGATATGTACCTAAATGCATATAGATCAATCGCTGGTGGGTCTAAAAGTGAGAATTCTATTTTGCAAACACTTGTCTGATCAGTTGTAAATCTTCTTTATCCACAACTTTAAAAATTATTAACAAAACAAGATAAAATGCCCCAAAACCAATTGAAGCTTTAAAAATCGATGGGAGGTAATTTACATGAGTGTCCAGCATCCTCCAGTTCATTAAAGCTATCAGCAAAATGGCACTCAGGAGATTTGATGTTAAAACGGCAAGTACAGTTTTGAAGTGGAACAACGCTTCTCTTTCAGTTTTCACGATGAAAATGGCCATTCCAAGGGTTATAACGGCTTCTGTAATCAGTGTAGCAACTCCCGCACCCAAAAAACTGTATTCAGGTATTAACAATAGGTTCAGCAATAAATTCACGAGGGCACCAATGGCAGATATTTTACTAACAATTTTTTGCTGATTCATTGATGAGATAACATGGTAAAATACAGAGTTCTGGAAGGCAAATACAATCGTCCAGATTAAGACTCTCAGCGCTGAAGCGGATGGTAAATAGTCGGCTCCATAAATTAACAAGACTATCTCTTTAGCCGAAATCGTCACCAATGTTGAGATAAACATCGATAGGATCAGCATATATTTCAAAGATCTTCGGGAGACTTCGTCAAACCCCTCTTTTTTTGATATGTAATACCTAGAAAGATTAGGAAATATGGACACGACATAAATCTGAGGAACCACCAACGCCACTAAAACAATCCTATAAGCGGCGTTATACCATCCCACAATTTCGTTACCCTTCATGTAGGAGAGCATGACGGAGTCCATCCAGTAGTAGATTGAAACCAACACTGATGTAAGTGCGAACGGCCACGCCTCCCTCACAACGCCCTTCCAGAAGCTTAAATCAACCTCTATCCTGGGCTTCAAAAACTTCCAGGTTGTTATGACAACATGATATCCTAAGACAATCAAGTTCACAATTAGGTAAATCATCGCAAAATACACAACGTTCAAGCCGAGCTTTATCGCGGTTATTGCAAAAACTAAAGAAAGTGCGCTCTGCAGAACTTGTCCAGCAGACATAAATTCCATTCTCTCAAAAGCTTGGTAGATATCGTTGAAAAGATTCGAAATCCCGGCAATGATTGTGGACAAAGTTATTATGTAAACGACCTTCCTCGTGATCTCTGGATAACCTAAAAGGTTCACAACCGAGAAGACAATTAAGAAAGTCAAGCTTCCAAATATCAGCTTCAGAACGATTCCATTCGCAAGATATTTTCTTGCCAGGCTCTTATCCCTCGCAACTTCCCTAACCGTCAGAGGATCAAGGCCGAAGTTGGCGATAACCCCGAATATTCCGCTCAAAGCCAGGGCAAAGGATAAGATACCGTAGTTGGCCGGGCCCAGATACCTTGCAGTATACATCACATAGAAGAAGCCGAACAGCATGCTCGCGATTCTTGCTATAAAAAGCACAGTCATGTTCTTTGCAATTCTCTGGATGGTGTTCATGTCCGCACCTCTCTCGAAAATGTGAGGGAAGCTCACCTTTTAAGAATTGCTGTAAAAACCCTAGTTTCTATTTCTTATGGGGGTCTATGAAAACGGAGGTACTTACTACTATCATCTCCGCTCTTCCAGGAATTCTCTGAGGGCGTCTTTCTCGACTTTCTCGCCGAACCTCTCAATGATGTCCGCTAACCCGAGTTCGAGGATTACCTTCCCGTGAGTTCCCTCCTTGATGTTCACCTTTTTAACAGCTTAAAGACGCCTTTCTCATAAACCACTTCGACTTCCTCCATTCGTCCCACCGATAAAAGGATGAGAAGGGTAATAACGTTTTGCCCCTCGCTCATAGGGTTTACCCTTTTAATCATAATGGGACCCCAAAGGAAAAAAAGAAATGTTATTGAAACCCAAGCGTTGCCACAACAAGGGCGATGCTCAAAACGGTTAAAGCCAGGTTGAACACCCCATACTCTCCGGTGGAAAAGTGCCTCGCTATAATCGTCCTGCTCAAAAACCGGAAGAACATTGAAATAACCGTTCCCGCAAAGACAATCCCCGTTCCCCTTGTGATCTTCTGCAGAGCTTTGCTCGCTTCGCTCATGAGGTTCACCCTTTCCAGTTACCCCGATTTTTTCAAGTATTCCTCTCTTAACCAGTTCTTTTAAATCCCTAGTGGCAGTAGCCTCAGACACTCCAAACAACTTCTGATACTCCTTATTCCATATCTTCCCTTTCTCCGTTCACATAGAGCACGGCCCTAATCTATCTCCCCTGTCATGAGATCCCAATTATTCAATGTATCCTTTCTCTTGCAAATACTCCTCCAAAGCCTCCCTCCAGTCCGGCATCCTCAGGCCTAGCGTGTGGAGCTTCTTATTTTCGAGGGCCGAAAACCCTGGCCTCCTCGCCAGCCTCTTCAGTTCGTTAGACTTTATCGGCTTAACATCAACTTCCCATCCTAAGATCTCAAAAATAGCCTTTGTGAACTCGTACCAAGAGCAGTAACCCTTGTTCACCATGTGATAGACACCGAACTCCGGCCTTAACTCCAAAAACTTCTTCAGAGTCCTCGCAACATCGAGAGTATGAGTTGGGCTCATGAACTGGTCATCAACAATCCTCAGCTCCTCCCCCCGCTTTGCTCTCTCAATGACCCAGTTCACGAAGTTTCCGCCCTTCCCACTCGCCCCCGCCTTTCCATATAAGCTGGCGACCCTTATGATGTAATGCCTCGTTGAATAGTTCCGCGTGAAGATTTCACCGGCGAGCTTGCTCGTCCCGTAAACGTTTATCGGGTTTGGAACGTCCTCCTCGGTGTAAGGCTCTCCTTTGGTTCCATCGAAGACGTAATCAGTGCTGATATAAACGTTCACCGCTCCAATTTCTTCCGCAACTCTCGCAACGTTAAGGGCCCCAATCGCGTTCACCGCGAAGGCTTTCTCCGGGTAAAGCTCTGCATCATCCACTCTCACGTAGGCGGCAGTGTTAATTATTACGTCGGGCTTCAGCTCTTTCAGAACCTTCAAGGTCTCGGGGACGGTAACGTCTAAGTCTTTGTGAGTCAGCGGAATCACTTCAAATGAGGGATCTTTTCCAAACACTTCCACAAGATCGCTCCCCAGCTGGCCGTTCGCTCCTATTATCGCTACCTTCATAAACACCACCTCAGAACACCCAGCCTCTCTCCATCGCCTCCCTCAGCGTCGGCCATTTCTTGTCTTTTTCTGAAAGTATTGGCTCCTCAATGGGCCATTTGATTCCTAAGTCGGGATCGTTCCATATTATCCCACCCTCGTAATCTGGGGCATAGACGTTGTCCACCTTGTAGACGACTTCGGCAACGTCGCTCAGAACGAGGAAGCCGTGGGCAAAACCCCTCGGAACGTAGAGTTGCCATTTATTGTGCTCGGATAATATGACGCCAATCCACTTTCCAAACGTTGGCGAGTTTCTCCGCAGGTCCACCGCCACGTCGTAGATTACCCCTCTGACGACCCTGACTATCTTCGCCTGGGCGTAGGGCTCGCGCTGAAAGTGTAGCCCTCTAAGCACGCCGTAGCGCGAGCGAGAGTGGTTGTCCTGGATGAACTCTCCCCTAATGCCTGCCCTCTCAAAATCAGGCTTTTTGTAAGTCTCCATGAAGAAGCCCCGCTCGTCGCCAAAGACTTTCGGCTTAATTAAAATCACGTCCGGAATTTCGAGCCTCTCAAACTCGAAGGGCATCTTACCACCTCACTCCCTTAAAAGTTTCAGGTCAAACTTTTCCAGACGTTCAAAGTGTTTTTAGTCCAGAGTGTGTAGCCTTTAGCAATCGAGTCATCGAGAGGTTCTATTTTAAACAACTTTTTTAGCTCCTTGAGAAACGCAGCGCGTCTTTCCTCGCCGGGCACTCCTCGTAAAAACTCCAAAAGAGTGATCGTCGAAATGGCGTTTCCCCAAATATCAAGGTGTGTACTCTTCCTGAAGTGGTCGATCAAAACGGATGTGTCAATTAGAAAAACTCCTGAACCTAAACTTTCTTCTGAATTCCTCGGCTTCTCTTTCGATTTCATCTAAATCCACCTCATCAAGGAGTTCGTTCAGCTTCTCCGCGCCTTGACTGCCTCAATATATTCCCTTACCTCCTTACTTATTTTTCTCTTCCTCACCCTGCTCGGGAGAATGACCTCCACCTTTACATTCGTCATTTTCCTCCACCAGCTCAACGTTTATCTTGACACCATCGGGAAGCTCGAACTCAAACTCAATCTTTTTGTACTTGGTTCTCATATCCCCACCCCAGATGCACTAAACTAAATAAACTTTCTTTACCACCTCAGCTTCCACGGTGTTTGGTGGAGTACTCTCTCATCAACCAAGGGCCTCCACCACCACTCGTTGTTGAGGTACCATTCGACCGTTCTCTTGATTCCCTCTTCAAAGCTAACTTTTGGACGCCACTTCAAGTCCCTCGTTATCTTCCAGGAGTCGAGAGAGTACCTGAGGTCGTGCCCCGGCCTGTCCTCGACGAACTCTATCAAATCTTCGTCCTTCTTCATGAGCCTCAATATCGTCTTAACGACCTCAAGGTTCGTCCTCTCCTCGCCGGCCGAGATATTATAAATTTCTCTTGGTTCACCCTTCAGCAAAACCGCTTCAACGGCCCTCACGTGGTCTTCAACGTAAATCCAGTCTCTAACGTTCTGGCCTGTGCCGTAGATCGGTATCTTGAGTCCCATGCTGGCCCTTATTATCGTCTTCGGGATGAGCTTCTCCGGGAACTGGTAGGGGCCGTAATTGTTGGTACAGCGAGTTATGGAAGCGTTCAGATTGTAAGTCCTGGCCCAGCCGAGGACAAGCATATCGCCAGCGGCCTTGCTGGCGGAGTAGGGCGAAGAAGGCATGAGCCTGTTCTCTTCGGTAAAGGAGCCCTTCAGTATGTCGCCGTAGACCTCGTCTGTCCCAATTTGAACTAGGCGAACCTCGGGGTTCTCTCTCCTTATCGCCTCAAGAATCGTGTAAACGCCGATAACGTTGCTGTTCAGGAAGTGCTCCGGGCTGGAGATGCTCCTGTCGACATGTGATTCAGCAGCGAAGTTCACAACGGCGTCTACTTTCTTAACTAGATCCCTCACGAGCTCGAAGTCAGTTATATCCCCCTTGACAAAGGTGTAGCGCGGATCGTCCTCGACATCCTTCAGGTTTGCCGGGTTTGAACCGTAGCCGAGCTTGTCGAGGTTGATTACCTCCCAGTCCTCGTGCTTCTCTAAAACGTAGCGGATGAAGTTGCTCCCTATGAAGCCCATTCCGCCAGTCACTAAAAGCCTCATCTTTTCACCTCACAGGATTATGCGTGAGTTGTCGCCGATGACGAACTTCCTTCCAAGCGGGTGGCTGTTGCCCTTTATTATCTTGACGCCTTTTCCGATAAGGCTCTCCACGATCCTGCCTGCGTCCCTTATCTCACTCCCCGGTAGGATTATTGAGTCTTCAATTTCAGTGTTCTCGATAACCACGTTGTCGCCGATGCTCGTGTATGGGCCGATGTAGGAGTTCTTTATCACGACGTTTCTGCCTATGACGACAGGCCCCTTGATAACGGTGTTCTCGTCAATCTGGGTTCCTTCTTCGATTACAACCCTTCCGTGGATCCTGGCCTTTGTCTCGATCTTAATGTTAGTCTTTATATCGTCCAAGATTAGCCTGTTCGCCTCAAGAAGATCCTCTGGTTTTCCGGTGTCCTTCCACCAGCCGGTAACCTTCGTCCAGCCAACACGGTAGCCGTGGTCGATGAGCCACTGTATTGCGTCGGTAATCTCAAGTTCCCCACGCCATGAGGGTTTTATGTGTCTGACTGCTTCGTGGATGACAGGCTTGAAGAAGTAGATCCCCACCAGGGCCAGGTTGCTGGGTGGATTCTTCGGTTTTTCAATCAGGCGCTTAATGGTCTTTCCATCCTCACTCAGTTCTGCAACGCCGAACTGCTGGGGGTTTGGAACCTCACACAAGAGTATGCTCGCGTCGAAATTTCCCTTCTTAAAGTTTTCTAAATGTCTAACTATGCCCTCTTTGAGTATGTTGTCCCCCAAGTACATTACGAAGTCATCATTGCCGAGATAGTCTCTCGCGACCAGTATCGCGTGGGCCAAGCCCTTAGGCTCACCTTGGTAAATGAACTCTATCTCCGCATCCCAGTCCACGCTTAGAACTGTCTCTTTAACTTGCTCGGCGTTGGGCCCGACTACTATGCCTATCTCCCTAATCCCAGCCTCAATAACATCTTCAATCGCGTAAAATAAGACAGGCTTGTTGGCGACGGGTATGAGCTGCTTCTGCTGGGAATAGGTTAGGGGTCTCAGCCTCGTACCATGGCCACCGGAAAGGATGAGAGCCTTCATTCTTAATCCCCAAGGTAGACGACATTTTTGCGGGATAAAAATGTTATCGTGTGTGCAATATGAGGCTAGGCCCTTCAAGGG
Organism: Thermococcaceae archaeon; assembly: GCA_027064745.1. Taxonomy (GTDB): domain Archaea; phylum Methanobacteriota_B; class Thermococci; order Thermococcales; family Thermococcaceae; genus Thermococcus. The sequence continues at coordinate 695 of JAMOPD010000145.1, read as the reverse complement.
GTTCACAACGGAAGCTATCAGAAAAGCAAGTTAGGCCCTACGAGGTAACAGTTCCGTTGAACTCCCAACTCTATGAACGCATCAACTTCCTCAAGCTCGAGAGGATAACGTTCTCCTTCCTGCCTTCTGGACGTACACTTTATCTTTCGCCTTCCAGACGAACCAGAATTCTAAGTCAAAATCAAGCACATTAGCTCCAGCAATTTTGCTTTTCTCATGTAATAAGAAACTAAAATCTCATCTTTTCTAATTTTAAAGTTTTCGCCCAATGTCAGCAAGGTTCCATGGTTCGCTTCTAGAACCAGCCTCAAAAATTGACACCGCTCAGGGCCCTGGAATTGTTTGAGGATAACTTAGAGAACGTCAGCGAGGGCACTGACAGACGCTTCAGGAGTAAGGGATATAGAAGGTTTCAGATGAACCGCCTCCTTCTGGAGGAGCGTGTGTGCTACTGGAATGATCATAGCCGAGCTCCAAAAGGAGATTAAGGCCCTAAAAAGGGAGCTCGAAACCAATAAAGAAAAATCAAGAACAATCGCTAATGTAACAGCTGGATACAGAGCCTGAAGCTAAACGTACACGTCAAGGAGTAACCTCACAACGGCGTCCCAGTCGTATTCCTCCGAAATCTCGCGGCTAACCCGACCAATCCGCTTTAAAAAAACCTTATCAAACAGCAGGGACGCCAAAGCATC
>JAMOPD010000144.1 GCA_027064745.1 Thermococcaceae archaeon | reverse complement strand
TATTGCCGCAGCCAAAGATCGCGACCATAGGATAGGGCACAGCTACTTCTTGAACGTAAAAACCCTCCAAGACCTCAAGCACGTCTGGTACTATGAAGTGCTCCCGCTCCTCATGGAGTACTTCTACAACGACTGGGAGACAATAAAATGGGTATTGAATGGACAGTTTGTCAAGAAAATAGGTGAAACTCGCGATAGAGAACCCGTTTATGATATTAACAGGTTAGAAGATGATGAAGAATTCATTGACGCTTTGAGGGGGGTAATTAACAAACAAAACGGGGAAAATCCAGGAGGTAACAACCAATCCTCTACTGGGGAAGGTTCCACGGAGACAAGTTAACTCTGAAGATAAAGGAGACTGATGCACATGCCCCGGCTCATCACAATAACCCTCTACGAGCACGGGACAAAATACATTGGCGAAGACAATAGGGCCATTCAAGATGCCCTCGTTAAGTTGAACAAGGAGTTTAAGAAGGACTTTAAAAAGCTGGACAAATCCGAGGACAACCCAGACAGTGAGGATGACATTGATGAGAGCAAAGGCGTTGTGGAGGTCTATGCCAACAAGATTAAAGCACGTCACTACGTCGGCTTTGCGGCCATTGACAATGTCTTTGTCCAGATATTGCCCAAAGTCTTTGAGCCAAGCAATAATGATGAAAACGAGGAAGACACGTGGAGTTCCATCATGGCGTTCGTAAGAATGCTGGATACGGCTTATGGCATGAAAGTCAAGACACATGACTTGGCATATCTTCAGGGGAGGAAACTCCATCCGAGCCTCTACGAGGTTTTTGTTTATCTATTCGCCAAGAGCCTCTGGGATGAGATCCAAAGAGGATATCATAGGGAGTACGTTGAACTCCACAGTGAAGAGAAGTTTCTCCGGGGAAAGCTTCTTCTGAGCAAACAGATAAGGAAACTACCGCACCAAAGACACACTTTCAGTGTTGAGATTCATGAGCTCATAGAGGACAACCTTCTCAACAGGATCTTGTACTTTTCCGTCAGGGAGGCAATGAGAAGGACAAACTGGGGTCTCAACAAAAGGTTGCTTGGGAATTTGATGCTCGCTTTTGATGGTGTAACCCCAATCCATCTTACAAGAGAGCATTTCGAGCGCGTTCATTTCACTAGGCTTAACGAGAGGTTTAGAAAGCCCTTTGAGTTGGCTAGACTTTTGTTCATGCCTGCAAGCGGCGAAGGAAGGATTAGGGAAGTTAGCGGGTTTTTCGTTGATATGAACAAGCTTTTCGAGTTGTATATTGCGAGGGTTCTATCAAGATACGCAGGAGAAAACGGCTATATGCTTACAACCAACAGGGATTCAGAAAATAGAAAAGAGTTGTTTAACAATAAACCTTTGGAGTCATCTCTTAAAAATCAGTATCCCGATTACATCCTTCACCTGAACAAAGGGTTAGTAATATTAGACGCCAAATACACAGAACTTGTCAAAACTAACAAAAATGGTGAGACAAAAATTGAACTTAAGCCAGACATTGCACGTCAGCTTTACGTTTATTCGAGAATTTGGGGGTATCACAGGGTAAATGGACACGAAGTAGATTCAAAACCGCCAAGTATCATCATAGTTCCAGCTAGCTCAACTTACAATCAAGGGCTCTCGGATAAACCACTGGAGTTTGAATTCTTTGATGGACGGAAACTTTACATCATTGCTTATGATATGGAGTATCTGAAGAAGAGAAACGTTTCTGCTGCAGATGGGGATTTCAGAAAGAGCTTGGAGGGGATAATTGACCAACATCGCCCCAGTTAGGTATAACACATGCTTAACTGAAAAATTAAACGATGAATAAACAAAAGTTTAAATCATCTTCCACTTAACTCTTTTTGGTGATCCAGGTGGGAGAGATAGTTGTAAGGGTCCCCCCGGGGATGGAACGCTTCATTGAGCGCAAAATACGGATTCTACTCGAGCGTGAGCTCGGTAAAGGGCTGAAAAGAAACGTGCTCTCAAAGTATCTTGGCAAGTTCATGGGGGATATAAATGAAGAGGAATGGTATCTCCAGTGAATTCATTTTCATAGACTCCTCAATTTTGATCGAGGGTCTGAAAGGCCATACACTTGCAGTTTCTCTTTTTGAAGAACTCCTAGAGTCGGACCTAGTCCCTGTTATTAATGACATTGTTTTCAGCGAGTTCCTCTTTCATTACATCGCCCTTAAAACGGGAATGTCTCCATTTACAATCAAAAAACGTGGTGAAATAAGCAGCATCATACTGCCCGAGGAACCTAAGGATTTCATTGAACAGTTCCACATACTCCCCACAGACGATGATGTTCTCGAGCTTGCGTATGGGCTCATGAGAAAGCACAATCTACTTCCCAATGACGCAATAATCCTCGCAGCTTGCCTTGTTTTTGAAGTCAAAAATCTCGGAACGCTGGACGAGGACCTTAAAAAGGCCGGAGAAAAGGAGGGGTTGAATGTCCTTCCTTAGACCCCATCGATCCCCTCCATATCCTCCTCTTCCTCCCTCTTTCTCCTGAGCTCCTCGGCCTTTGTTCTCTTTGGAGGGTGGAAACCACGAAGCTTCTCAAAGCTCCCCCAGAGCCTCATCAGCTCCTCCCACCCCTCACTATCGGGGGGAACAACCAGAACGTGGGCCGGGGGATGTATGTCCATGAGCCGGCCTATGGCCTTCGCCGGGGGAAGGTCTATCTGGGCCACCACATGGGCTTTAAAGCGCTTCCTGGGCCTCTCGCCGCTGACCTTCTCAAACACCCAGTCCGAGAGTGCGGGCGGAATGATCCTAGGATCACCGCGGATTTTCATGCCCC
>JAMOPD010000143.1 GCA_027064745.1 Thermococcaceae archaeon | reverse complement strand
AGTTGGGAAGAAAAGAAGGAGAGAGCTGTTAAGATCGTCAGAAAGCTGATGGAGATGTATCCCCGGAAAAGCATGGGGGAAATCCTGCAGGGTGAGCCTTATTTCACATTAATTCGATGTATAATATCCCAGAGAACAAAGGATGAAACAACTGACAGAGCCAGTGAAGTTCTTTTCAAACATTATCCGACGATGAAAGCTCTGGCAGATGCCAGTGTGGAAGAAATCCAGAAGTTACTGAAGGAGAATGGGGTTGGCTTATGGAAAACCAAGGGTAGGTGGATTGTGGAAGCATCGAGAATTCTCCTTGAGAAGTATGGAGGAAAAGTACCAGATCACATAGATGAGCTGATGAAGTTGCCGGGCATAGGGAGAAAGTGCGCGAACATCGTCTTAGCTTATGGCTTTGGAAGACAGGCAATTCCTGTCGATACACACGTTAATAGAATAAGCAAGCGCCTTGGACTGGCTCCCCCGCGTGTCGCTCCGGAGAAGGTGGAGGAGTATTTAAGTGAGCTCATTCCTAGAGATCTATGGATCTACGTCAACCATGCAATGGTCGATCATGGAAAGAAAATCTGTCGCCCGATAAGGCCGAAGTGTAACGAGTGCCCGCTGAGGGAGCTGTGCCCCTATGCAAAGGGATTGGTAACGGATGAGGACATAAAGGGGAAGGCTCAGGGTTCGCACTCGTAGGAACAGTTCTCAAGTCCGTACAGACGGTAAACAGCGGGTATCTCTATCTCAAGCTTTCTCTTCTCAGATTTAAAGAAGCCGGTTCTCACGAGGTATTCAACCTCCACCCTGAACCTCATCCTCGCCTCGATAGTGGCTATCTCTTCACCCTTTCTGATGTCGAGGGGGATAAGAGGTGTTAGGTCAAGGGGCTCGCCCCACGTTGGTTTCAATGCCTCAGCCCTGATGGCCTGCCATATTTCAAGACCGGGCACATGGGCCTCGGTTACCTCGAAATTACCGTCCGGGGTTTTGAAGTACATGACCCCTACCTGTTTGGGAAATATGGGGTCAACGGAGACGTTGCTCACGTTCTCCGCCACAAAGAGAACCCGCCTTATCGCTATTGAATCGTTCATTGGCCGAAGGTACAGGTCAAAGCGGCCTGTTATCAGAAAATCGTCACATCCTGTGTTCCTCATGGCCTTTGGAGAGTAGGAGAGCTCTATGAAAATGTCGCTCCAGTTTCTAAAGGAGTAGAAGCCCACCGGTTTCCAGTGTTCTGCAATGCAGGAAAGATCGCTCGCGTTAGCATCAAAAGTCCAAAGGCTCAGCTTGGCGTCACTTATCCATCCAGATGAGGAAACAGTCCTCTCATGGAGCCAGGATGTCGAGTACGCCAGCAACACAAGTACCAGCAGTCCAATTAAGAACTTTCGCATCGGCATCAGAGCTAAAACCACCTAAGATGATAAAAAGTTTTCGAATGAGGAAAGTCATTCCTCCTCCACTTCTTCCCCTGCCAGCTCTCTGAGTCTGTCAAGATCAGAGCCAACAGCTATTAAAACATCTCCCTCTTCAATTGTGTCATCCTTCCCAGGATTGTAAATGTACCTTGTTCCTCTTTTTATTGCAATTATCCTTGTTCCAATTTTGCTGGGGAGCTTAAGCTGCTTTAGTGTCTGGCCTATTAGAACAGACCCCTTTCTGACGGTTATCCTGCCGAGTTCCTCCTCTGTATCCTCCATAATTCTCTGGATTATCGGGTGCGGCTCAACATCTCTAAGAACCAAATCTGCTATTTTATAGGCTGCATCTGAGATTGCTTCGTTTATGCTTGCCATTTCGATTATGCTGAGAAGCTTTGTGGGCTTTTCCTCTTCTTTGGCAGCTTTGAGAGCAAGCTTTTTCACCTTAAGAGTTAGCTCATCCATTCTCTCCTCAAGGAGGTATACTTCCTCTGCTATGTCCTCGCTGTTATACATAACTGATGAAAACGCTAGGTCAACCATGAGCGATGAAATATCTTTCATCTCAATTAGACAGCTTTTAATCTCTTCAAGCTCACTCATTTCCTATCACCTTTATTACACCTCTTGCAATTTCCTTGAGATAGTCTATTGATGTCTGTGTTCCCCTCCCGATGAGAACATCCCCAGCAAGAATTTTAAAATCACCATCTGGATCAAAGAGCCATCGCTTTCCTCTTCTGACAGCCAAAATCCAGACTCCTGTGTTGCTGGCGAGTTTAAGTTCTTCCAGTGTTTTTCCGACGAGGATTGAATCTGGGGTCACTATAAATCTTCCAATAACCTCCTCGCTCTCAAGAATAACTTGCTTTATAATAGGATGAAGCTCGACCTCCTCAAGGATCATCTTTGCAAGATCTGCCGCGGCGTTTGAAATGTCATCTATTGAGTGGGCCATGTGTAGGATTGACGTAATCTGCTCTGCTTCCTTGGGACTTCTTGCTGCTAAAACTGCATGCACCATGAGGTGGTAGTTTAGCATATCAAGGTATTCCTCAAGCTCAATAACTTCTTCGGCCAATTCTTTTTCCCCAAACAGCACAGAAGAATATGCCAAATCTACCATAAACTCTGCAGTATTCTTCATTTCAACGAAAATCTCCTTTACACTTTTTGGCTTATACTCGTATTCCTCCCATTCTTCCACCTTGCTTCCACCAATTGAGAAAATCTTCCTCTAATTTATTTAGTTTTCGCCAGATACTATATGCTCCTGGGCGTATTATGCATCTAAGTAGGACTGTCAGACAATATGACCAAGGATACTGTCAGGATAACAGCCTGCCAGGCGCTCTCACCGGTTATCCTGACAGTATCTGACCAAGCATAAGAAAGCTTATATATAACTGGGAGCTGATTCAAAAAGACAGGGGTGTCATTAATGGAGAGTGATTGCAGTGATAACTTTCTTAGAAATAAAAGCAAAGGTCAAAGAAGCACACACAACCACACTGACATCTCTGATTGTTTCATTAATCATAGGGTTATTTGGGGGCACATTTCTGGGGAAGTATTTTGAGAAGATACGCTTTTCCTATCCTGGATTACTTGTAATCCTTCCTGGAATGATGGGATTGAGAGGCAACGTATTTGGTTCAATGGCTTCACGATTTTCCACGATGCTATATCTGGGTGATCTGGAGCCGAGTTTAAGGGAGAAAAAAGTCTTAAAAAATGTTGTACTTGGAATTGCCCTTTCACTGATTCCAGTAAGCCTTCTTTGGAGTATAGGGATACTTGGAGGAATACGGGAAAATGCATTTGACATCCTCTTAATAGTCATAAGTTCTACGATTCTTGTTTCTTTGATACTCGGATATTTTACTGCATTTGTTACCATATTCACCTTCAGACGGGGGAGTGATCCCGATAATGTAGCGGCTCCACTTGTAGCTTCAATGGGAGATTTACTGACGATTCCCTCATTGATCGCGTTTATACTTCTCCTCGAACAGGCAAAAACAGGATTCTGGATGATGAATGCATTTCTCGTAACAGTTTTTGTCGCTTTGGCCTTAATAGGAAAGGTAAAGAAAAAGGAATTTCTAAGCCTAAAAAGTCTCTTTACGACGGTGATCCTTCTAGCCATCCTATCTGTGATATCCGGTTCCCTCTTGGAGAGGTACAGTCCTCTTATCCAAAAGCTGAGCATTGCATATCCTGCTCTTTTGAGTAGTTTTGGAAATTACGGTTCTATTATAGCGGCAAAAACCTCCACAAGGCTTCATCTCGGCGAAATTGAAGATTACTTTAGTGGTGAAATGTTTCTTGAAATACTTGCCCTCTTCACAACAGCTCCGATAATAGGGATATTAATTAATTTTCTTGCTTTTATTATTGCTAAATGTTTACTGGGAATTCATGGTGAGCATATGGAACTGCTGATACTAACTTATCCTCTCATGGCTCTCTTCATCATGCTCTATGCATACACAGTGTCATATGTTCTTTTCCAGAAGAATATTGATCCGGATCATGTTGCGATACCCTTCATATCAAACAATAGTGATATATTTGGGACGATATATACTGTCCTAATAGCAAAGCTCATGGTGGGATAAATGCTTGGCATATCAACGATATGCTGCTCTGATGTCAGTCTGGGAACTGCACTATACAAAATAAGCAGGGTAAAGGGAATAGATTTCGTAGAGATAGTTAGCGAGAACTATCACATGCTTGACCGGTACAATTACCACTCTCATATGGAGACCCTTGAGGAGAACGGACTGAAAAGTGTGATACATGCTCCATTCAGCGATATAAACATAGCCTCCTTGAATGAAAGGATAAGGCGAGCTTCATTGGATATACTTTTTGAGGCATTTGAAATTGCCCGGCTTATGGGTGCGCTTCTTGTGGTGATTCATCCCGGTCATCTATCCCCCGCGGGTATGAGATTTCCTAAGGCTTATGAAAAGATACATAGACGCTCCCTTAAGGAGATTGACAGATATTCCAGAAAGCTCGGCATTAGAGTAGCCCTTGAGAATATGCCCGCCTTCCCAACTCTCGATGGCAGGACATGTGAAAGAATCCGGGAGCTTATAGATGGGACAGAACTTTATGTGACTTTTGACGTTGGTCACCTAAACACTGTAACACAGAACTTCGATGAATTCATCGAGCTTCTGGGAGATAGAATAATACATGTGCATCTACATGACAATAACGGGAAGAATGACTCCCATTTGAGCCTTGGAAAGGGTAATGTGCCGTGGAATGATGTCTTTAAGCTTCTGCCCAGAAAGGCGAGCTGGAGCCTTGAGCTTGGAAGCTTGGATGCTGTCAGGGAGAGCCTGAGATTCATTAAGACGCACATCTAAATCTGAAATCATATTCATCAATGTATTTTTGAATTCATTAAGGCACGTATTTGACAGACATAAACCTTTTATACAGACGAAATAAAAAGATAACCGAAGAAAGCTTTGAAAGAAGCTGAATTTAGCCAAAATTTTTAGAGAGGGTGGTATCATGGAAAAGTCAAAAATCGCCGAAGAATTAAGACCTTTTTTTAATCCAAAGGCCGTTGCTATTATCGGTGCTACTGACAAGAAGGGAAAGGTTGGAAATGTCATCTTTGAAAACTTCAAGATGAACAAGGAACGCGGTATCTTCAAAGGAAATATTTATCCCGTTAATCCAAAACTTGATGAGATTGAAGGCTATAGATGCTATCACAATGTAAAGGAGGTACCTGATGACGCCGATCTCGCGGTGATATCAATTCCCGCTAAGTTTGTGCCGGCAACAATGCGAGACATTGCCGAAAAAGGAATAAAAGCTGTTGTCATCATTACAGGCGGATTCGGAGAGCTTGGCGAAGAAGGAAAGAGAATGGAAAGGGAGATTTATGAAATAGCAAAGGCAAATGGCATAAGAGTTATAGGGCCCAACTGTGTTGGTGTGTATGTTCCCGATACAGGAGTTGATACAGTATTCCTGCCTGAAAACAAGATGGATAGGCCGAAGAGCGGGCCTATAGCTTTTGTAACTCAGAGCGGAGCATTTGCAGCAGCAATGCTGGATTGGGCAGCAGGAGCTGGGATAGGAATAGGGAAAATGGTTAGCTATGGTAACAAGCTTGATGTTGATGATGCGGATTTGATGGACTACTTTATTCATGATGACGAGATTAGGGTTGTTACGTTTTATATTGAAGGTGTTAATGAGGGCAGGAAGTTCATAGAGGCGGCAAAGAGGATAACTGCCGTTAAGCCCGTTATAGCCCTTAAGAGTGGAAGAACAGAATATGGAGCAAAAGCGGCATCATCACACACGGGTTCGCTGGCAGGAGCTGACAGGATATATGATGCTGTTTTTAAGCAGACTGGTATCATAAGGGCTGAGGATTTTGAACATATGTTTGACATAGCTAAGGCCTTTGCAAAGTGCGAACTTCCAAAGGGCGATAGAATAGGCATTATCACAGATGGCGGTGGAGCTGGAGTTATGGCAAGTGATGCAGTTGCAAAATTTGGCCTTAAAATGGCCGAACTGAGCGAGGAGACTATTAAATATCTCAAAGAGAACTTTCCACCACATGCAGTTGCTGGAAATCCAACAGATGTCGTTGGAGATACAGACGCCCAGAGATACAAGGTGGCAATTGAGGCATTTATAAACGATCCAAATGTAGATGCTATAGTCATCATAACCCTGTTCCAAGTGCCGCTACTTGATGAGATGGAGCTGATTGATATACTGGCTGACTATGCTAAAAAGAGCAATAAGCCAATAGTTGCTGTCGCAATGGGCGGCAAGAAAACTGAGCATTATGCAAAGATTCTTGAGGATAAGGGAGTTCCAGTCTATCCGACACCTGAGAGGGGTGTCAGGGCTATGGCTGGACTTGTTCAATATGCTAAATATCTTGAAAATCTTTCTTTTTTACCCATCTGTTGGGGGGAAGGAAAATGAAGGAAAAAGCTCTGAAAATAATTGAAGGGGTTTTGGCCCAAGATAGGAAGGCTCTGGTTGAATTCGAAGCTAAGGAGATTTTAAAAGCTTACGGTCTGCCAGTCCCAAAGGAAAAGCTGGCAAAGACCTTTGATGAGGCACTTAAGTACGCGGAGGAAATAGGCTATCCGGTCGTTCTGAAGTTGATGTCGCCGCAGATTCTTCACAAGAGCGATGCTAAAGTTGTTCTCCTGAACATAAAGACTCCTGAGGAGCTCAGACAGAAGTGGGAGGAGATACATGAGAATGCCCGCAGATATAAGCCGGATGCCGAGATACTCGGCGTTCTCGTTGCTCCAATGCTCAAACCAGGAAGGGAGATCATTATAGGTGTAACTGAAGATCCACAGTTCGGGCATGCACTGATGTTTGGCCTTGGTGGAATTTTCGTAGAGGTTCTCAAGGATGTTACGTTCAGAATAATCCCAATAGAAGAGAAAGATGCATGGAAGATGCTTAAGGAAATAAAGAGCTACCCCATTCTGGCAGGAGCTAGAGGAGAGCCTCCTGCGGACATGAAGGCCATAGTTGACTTGATGCTCAAGGTCTCAAAACTCATTGACGACCTTAGGGACTACATCAAGGAGATGGATTTAAACCCTGTCTTCGTATATCCCGAAGGCGAGGGTGCAGTTATAGTCGATGCAAGAATAATCCTGAAGTGAAATCTTTTCTTTTCTCCATTTTAATCTGAGTATGTGCTCACTTGGAGGAATGCCTGTATATCAGAAAGAGGGTAAGGATAGAAAGTCCAAACAGGCCAATGCCGAGAAAGCCTATTCTGAAGCCAAGAAAACCTATGATAACTGGACCCAGTGCCTGCCCGATGTCTTTTATGCTCTCAAGGAAACCAAGGGCTGTTCCGCGGAGTCTTGAAATTTCAGCGGCTAATGGCTTTGTTGAAGCCTCACTCAGGGAACCACCAACTGAAAATGCCACTGCACCTAGGACTATCAGGAATAGGGATGATGAGAATGCCAGAAGGAGCATAGCTAACCCCACAAGCCCCATTCCAGCTATTATGGGTTTTATTCTTCCAATTCTATCGCTTAGATAACCGGCATAGGGTTTTAATGCTGCCATTATAGAAATTTCCACGGTTAAAATCAGCCCTGAGAGCCATGCCCTGCCCTGCAGATAGTAGAACAGGGGTAAAAATGTTTCTATCCCCTGATATGCCATATACACAGCGGCATCGAGAAGTCCTATTAAGAAAATTTCGCGGCTGAAGGAGAATTCAAATCTCTGCAGTTCTTTTCCTGTATCTGGAAACTTGAAAGTTAGGATGAAAACGACTAGACCGGTTAGAGAGCAAAGTATAAACACTACTGAAAAGCCTAGGAGATAAATGATGCTACCTGCCAGAAGGGGTGCTAAGGCTCTGCCAACTAACGTTGCAGAACTGAGAAAGCCCATGAACGTTCCTTTTCTATCAGGATAGAGATCGCTTACAAGGGCGAGAGAGACTGGGACAAATATAGCTGTGGCGATCCCATAATACACTCTAATGAGAGCCAAAGTCAAGGCATCATTTGCAAGGAAGTAAAGGAGGGGTGCACTGAGAAATACAAAGCCAGAAATTTTCAGAAGTTTTCTACGACCATAGAGATCGCTGAGAAGCCCTGAAGAGAAGTTTACAATTATTCCTGTGACAGTTGAAGCGGCAGCCACAAGGCCTATCTCTTCCTTTCCCAATCCGAGGCTCTGGGCGTAGAGAGGAAGGGTAGGCGATTTACTCATCGTTGAACCAAGGATTGCAAAGAAACCTGCAAGAAGTAGGACGAAGAGTGCATTTTCATGCTTCTTCATTTTCATCAACACTGGTCACTTCTTGGATATATCCAATAATGTCATGGACTATTACTAAATCAATTGCGGCACTTATTCCTGAAAAAATGTCACCTGCTATCAGGTACAGCATAGAGAGGAACAGATCTATTCCTTTGTAGACGAGAGCCGTTTTTACTGCGGTTTTATTCTTTCTGCCTAGCCCAAAAACAAGTGTAAAATTCAGAATGGCAAAAATTACATAAACTGTGTAATAACCGCTTTTATATGCAAAATAAAGTAGAAAGATCCCCTGAAGAAAAAGAAGGTACATGGAAAGCCTTAATTTCTGCATTTCTCCCCCAGATATTTTTCAAAAACCTCCACATATTTAAACCCATCGTCTGGGAAGATCAGGATATAAGTCTTCTCTCCAAATTCCTCCGATGTTTTTCATATGCTTTAACGATACTGTCAGGATAAGTCAGGCTTAATAGTCTGGATTATCAGGCGCCTTCACAGCTTATCCTGACATGACGAACAATTATGGAGAATTGGGTAATTAGAGCGTGCCTTTATTCATTAGTATTTCTAGCTTCAGAAACTCCCCAAGGGAGCCCCTCACTATAGGATACCTCGGAACAAAGGGGCACGGCTCCTCCTGCTCGATGCTTATCTCGAACGTCCCTATCTCCTTGGCTATTCTGACTATCTCCTCCTTGTCAAGGCCTATGAGAGGCCGCAGAATCGGAAGGTCGCTCGCGGTGCTTATGATGAGCAGGTTATCGAGAGTTTGACTAGCTACTTGACCCAGAGAATCACCGGTAATTATGGCTTTTGCCCCTATTTTATGCCCAATTCTACAGGCCTTTCTCAGCATCGTGTACTTACAGAAAAGGCATATCCACTTGGCCTTTCCTATTTCAATCAGTTGGGAAAAAATTGGCGCCTGTTCTTCGTAGGCATCGACAATTACGGGTTCATTGAGCTTTCCATATTTACTCAGGACTTTACAGAGCTCCAGAACCTTTGATTCCTTCTTATCACTCTGCCTGAAGTGGACTGGCGTTATCTCCATTCCCTTTCTGAGCATGAGGTATATTGCCACCGGCGAGTCTATGCCCGAGCTTAGTAGTGCAACGGCCTTCATGTTTAAAAGGAAGGAGAAGGCATATATGAAGCTTTCCTCAACTTAGAGTTTGAAACCTCTGAGCTGGAGCAGGCCGATGTAGGCGAACCACGCCAGTATCGTGGCGGCTCCGACCAGCTCCGGAATCGCGAGCCCCTTGAAGAGCCTAACCTTCACAAGGTAGAGCATCAGGGCGAAGGTGAGAATCCCTAAGATGCTCCAGATGTAGCCGGCCGGGAACCCCCTCCGCCCAAGTTTCAGACCGATGATCATTATATCAGCAAGGGCGAGGACGTAGAAGAAAACAGCGGCTGGGGCGTGAGGGGTGTACTCCTCTGGAAAAACCCCCACGAGGAACAGGAGAACCATCGCGAGGGGCATTAAGTAGGACAGCCCATTTCTCAGAGCGCCGATGGCGGCTATGAAGCCGATGACAGCGGAGACCATCAGGAAGCCGTTGAAGTAGTAGTTCACCGGATTCTGTATGGAGCCCATGTCGCTCAGGGCGTTTCCCGTGAAAGAGAACCAGGGATTCCGGCTCAGGACGATGATAAGACCAATAAAAAATACGAGTGGTAGGAAGAGAGAGATATACGCCAAAAGCCTTTCCAGCTCCATCTGGGCACCTCACTTGACGAATTCTACATTATTCATGCTTTTGAATTCTCTATCTCCAGTTAGGAACTTCATGCCAAGTTCCTTCGCCACAACATAACCTAAGCAGTCTATCAAAGATAGCTTTTTGCCTTTGTCTCTCTCCCTAAGTCGTATCTCAGAGGCCTTTACATACTGTTTCATGGTAGGGGAGACTATAACGAGGGTTGTCCTTACAATGTTTAATATATTCTCTGCAGTTTCAGGTCCAAAATCCCTCGTGAGAGCATACGAAAGCTCAAGAAGATTGAACTCTGTGGAATACAGTTCCCCATCAGCATACTTTGAATAATTCGGATTTCCCCTCAGTATCTCAATGAGGGCATAGGTGTCGGCGAAGAATTTACCCATGAATCTCCCTCAACTCGTCCTTTATCTCCTGGGCGTTGACCTCCCATCCTTTAAGCAGGCCAAAAATCTCAACTCTAATTATTACTCTTGTTTTATCGGGGAGATTGAGCTTTTTCAGGGGCTTAAATACTCCATCCTCATAGATTGCCTCAACCACTATCCCCATATTCTCACCATTTCACTTTTCTTCACGGAAATATTTAACGCTTAGCATTTCTTCCACTTGGGTTCCTCCCCAAAAACCGCCCGATAGAGTTTCCTGAACTCCTCCCAGGAGCCCCGTATAACGGGATGCTTCGCTATGAGCGGAATCTCATCCTCAGGCAGGGTTGAGAGCTCGAAGGTTCCTATCTCCTTTGCTATCCTGACGATTTCCTCCTTGTCCATGCCTATTAGCGGTCTGTAAATTGGCAAATCGCTCGCCTGGCTGACTATGTACATGTTCTCAAGGGTCTGGCTTGCCACTTGCCCGAGGGAATCGCCCATGACGATGCCCTTCGCCCCGAACTCCTTCGCGATTTTATCCGCGTGCCTCACCATCATGTACTTGCAGAATACGCATGTGTATTTTTCTTTCCCAAGCTCCCTCAGCTTTTTGAGTATTCTCTCGCGCTCTTTGGGTTTCACAACTATAAGCTCGGCCTTCCCGCCGTAGTGGTACCGTTTGAGCTGGTTCCATATCTTGCGCACCTTCTCAAGGGTCTTCTCGCCCATGTACATGTGGACGGGAATGACTTCGACACCGCGCTTCATCATAAGGAAGGCAGCGACCGGCGAGTCTATGCCCCCGCTGAGGAGTGCAACAACCTTGCCCTGCGTTCCTATCGGAAGACCGCCCCAGGCGTAGATTTTGTCAACGAAGACGTAGGCTTTACCCTCCATCAGCTCGACGCCGACTTCGATGTCGTAGTTGTGCAGATCAACCTCGCTCTCCTCGTTTTCAAGGATGTACTCTCCAACCTTGGCTTGTATTTCTGGGCTCTTCAGCGGGAACTCCTTGGTGATTCTCCTCGCCGTGACCCTAAAGCGCGGCCTTTCCAGGCCGAGCTCCCTCTTCTTCCCCCTGAAGAGCTTTAGAGCCGTTCTGTTAATCTTATCCAGCTCGGCGTCGATTTCCATCGCTGGAGAGAGCGATACTATTCCAAAAACCCGTCTGAGAACGTCAACGGCTTCCTTCGCTTTGTTAGTCCTCACGAGGATTCTTCCATGCTTGGCCTCGATTTTCTTATATTCAATACCTTCGCTGACTAAAGCCTCTCGGATGTTGTTAGTCAGAATGCTCTCAAACCATCTCCTAGTCTGCCTCGATTTCGTTCCAATTTCACCATACCTAATGATGACAACGTTGAACATGAGCCTCACCAGTCAAGTATGAGGGAAGTTTATTGTTATCTCAACATATTTTTGGATAACTTCGTACAGGGCTATAGAAGCCAGATATGATGAGAGCAAGATGAGTTCATTCATCTCGAAGATATGAAGGGCTATTTCCTTTGCTCTGGGAGAATAATCGACAACTGCTTGCATATACTTCCTTTTTAAAGTTTGATTCAGCTGGATAGAGAATACCATAAACAGAACCCCTAAAAGACCCCACATCTTACCCAAGGCCAGCATCAGAAATAATGTGGAAGCCAATATTATCCAGCCCCCTATAAGACCAAGGAGTATGACAAACTCTATCACAGTCTCACCGCACTTTTTTATACATCATTAATAAAAACATTTCTGGTTGCGGGATAAGTCACATGGAGATTAAGATGTCCCCGGTTTTGTTTCCTCTACAGGGCTATTAACCCTGCCAGGCAGTATTCATCACCAAGCTTGGCCATTTTCCTAAGCTCCCTCTCTATCTCCTCAAAACATGCGACACCAATGTAGCATGTTCCTAAACCGAGCTCAACAGCTTTGAGCATCAGATTTTCAATTGCCATTGCGGCACTCTCCAGTGCCCAGTAAAATTCCAGCTTTCATCTTTGAGGGCTTTAACCTCTTTATTTATGAATACTCCCAGATAAAGAGGAGCTCTGTACATTCCTTTCTCAAATCTTTTAATGAGCTTCTGTATTTTTTCTTCTGGAAGTCCTCTTTCCTCGAAGTATTCAATGTGGCCATCTACGAGAAGTTTGTATATCCTCTCTTTAGCTTCTTCACCCATGTATGCAACAAACAACCCGCTTGCAGTTGGAGCTCTTATAGCAGCTTTGATCAATTCCCTTAGAGTATCCTTTGGAGTATAAGATATAGAAGTTCTCCATTGAATGGCTTCATCAAGTTCCATATTAACGTTTGATTTAAGGATACTGGTCTATACCGGATTTATTATCAGGCGCCCTCGCACTGACAGTATGGATTTAAGTTTAATTAATCTTTCCAGAACCAAAGGTTTATTATCTCTCCCGGATATTCATTTTTAGGTGAAAACATGTACGGATGGAGAGGTAGAATAGGCCTTATAGTTCCTTCTTCAAACACCACAATGGAGATGGAGCTTCATTCTGCTCTACCTGAGGGAGTATCGCTTCATACATCTCGAATGCCCTTGAGAAATGTGAATGAAGAGGAACTGGTGAAGATGAGTGCGTTGGCAGTTGAGAGTGCTAGGCTCCTCAGGGATGCAAACGTGGATATTATCCTCTATGGATGCACAAGCGGTTCCTTTATCGGTGGTAAGGACTTTGAGAAAGAACTGGAGGGAAAGATAGAAGATGCTGTGAATATACCTGTTGTAACAACATCAACCGCCGTAATTGAAGCACTAAAGATACTCGATGCAAGGGATATTCTTGTTATAACCCCCTATACTGATGAGATCAACCTGAGGGAAAAGGATTTTCTCGAAGTAAATGACTTTGAAGTTCTTGACATTAGAGGGCTTGGAATCGAAGAAAACACAAAGATTGGCAGGCTTGAGCCTTATGAAGCATACCGTCTGGCTAAGGCCACATTTATAGATGAAGCTGATGCTATATTCATCAGCTGCACGAACTTCAGAACCTTTGAGATAATAGAGATGTTGGAGGATGATCTTGGCATTCCTGTCGTTACGAGCAATCAGGCCTCACTGTGGCTAACTCTTAGAGAGCTCGATATAATGGAGAAAATTCCAGGTCTCGGAAGGCTTTTCACGGAATTTTAACTCACTCCATTTCCGAAATTCTTTTAAGTCGTTTTGCTATTTTCCATCCAGTACTCACCAAGGGTGATAACAAATGGAGCTGCTGGAAAAGGCCAGGGAGCTGAGTATTTACACAGCATATAACATAAACGTTGATGCAATTGTTTACCTAAAGGAGGAGCATATCAAAAAGCTCGTGAGTGAATTTGGAGAAGATACCATCAGGAAAAGAATGGACGAATATCCCAGGGAAGTTAACGAGCCTCTGGACTTTGTCGCCCGTCTTATCCTTGCTCTTAAGACAGGGAAACCAACGGCGGTTCCGCTTGTAAATGAGGAGCTCCATGCATGGTTCGATTCGCGTTTTGAATACGACCTTGAGAGAATGGGAGGACAGGCGGGAATAATAAGTAATCTTCTGGCAAGTCTTGATTTCAGAAGGGTGATTGTCTATTCTCCAATCCTCGCAGAAAAACAGGCAAGAATGTTTGTAAATAAACCTAACCTAATATATCCACTTGTTGAGGATGAGAATTTAGTGTTTAAACATCCCAGTGAGGCATATCGCGAAGGCGACCCCATAAAAATCAATCGCATCTTTGAGTTCAGAAAAGGCATGAAATTCAAACTTGGCAATGAGTTAATAGAGGTGCCATTCTCTGGTAGATTCATCCTCTCATCCCGCTTTGAGAGCATAAAGATTGAGACTAGAGATGATCTTAGGCCCTTCCTTCCCGAGATAGGTGAAAATATTGATGGGGCAATACTTTCTGGTTATCAAGGCATAAAGCTACGCTATTCCGATGGAAAAGATGCCAACTACTACCTCAAGAGGGCAAAGGAGGATATAATGCTGCTTAAAAGAAATCGAGATGTCAAGGTTCATCTCGAATTTGCCTCAATCCAAAACCGCGAACTCAGGAAGAAGGTCATTTACAATCTCTTCCCTCTTGTTGATAGCGTTGGCATGGATGAATCTGAGATAGCTCATGTGTTGAATGCCCTGGGTTATTCTCAGCTCGCTGACAGGATATTCACATACAATAGAATCGAAGACACTGTCCTAGGCGGTAAAATCCTCATAGATGATATGAACCTTGAAGTCCTTCAGATACACACGATTTATTACATCATGTATATTACCCACAAAGATAATCCCTTGAGTGAGAAAGAACTTAGGAGCAGCCTTGAAATT
>JAMOPD010000142.1 GCA_027064745.1 Thermococcaceae archaeon | reverse complement strand
ATGAATGCAGTTGCTCATGGTCTCTGTCTCGACCTTAAACACCCCTTGTATCGGCCACTCAGTCCTTTCGGCCTTTTGAAGAAGTTCCTGTACTGAATTTGCTTTCAGCACAAGCTTGCCGTATTCATGAGCCAGTCCAAGCCTATTAAGGAAGGGAAAAGCGCTTTCATCAGCCCTAACGGTCAAAAGCAGATAATCCTTGCCAATTATCTCTCCTCCTGCGAGCTCCAGCATGGCCTTTACTTCATCCATGGCCATCTCAGGCAGATTTCCAAGGATCGCAATGTAGAGCATGGTAGGGAGTTGCTCTTCCGTGTTAAAAAATCTTGCCGTTATCCCGTGGGGGCTAGCTCGGGTATCATACTCAGGAAAAGCACCACACCTCCGAAGTAGAGAAAGTCACTGAGGATGCAGAGGGATATCAGATATGCCCCGACAGCGAGGAATCCGAACACGGCCGAGAGATAGAACATCCCTCTGTACGGCCAGTGGAAGGGCCCCATGTTCCGACCGATTCTTGCGGGAACAGTTCCAAGTGTTAAGAGAACTCCTGCATGGAAATACCAGATATTCCTGCTTATCAATACTGTGATCACTGTGAAACTCATGATTATGATGAGATAATACCAGTTAAATGGCTTTTTTGTGTTCACCTTTATGAACCTCTCAATCATGAAGAGGAGAATAAGTGCTGCAAAAAACTCCAGAAATTCAACATGAACCCTGAAGATGAGCTCTATGATAGATGTCCCCACAAAGAGGCTTCCGGCAACAGGGGAGAGAGGAACTTGATACATTGCATGGAATTTTCTGGAAAAGAAACCTGCAATCATAATAACGCCTATTATTACATCGGTTATTTCTCTCACTATTATGCATTCCATCCGAGCCATCCCCGGAGATTGATGAGTATGATCCCCGCCCCGAATAGCCAGAGCAGGAGGGAGGTGTAATAAACCAAGAGCAACACATACCTGTAGCACTGGGGAAGTGTGGAACCTATGTATCCAATCCAGCTGTAAAGAACCAGAAGCCATGTTGCGGTCTCAAGAACTCTTGTAATGTATCTGCTCCTCAGTCTTACAGATGTCAGTGTGTTGACCAAAAATAGAAGGGAAATCAATGTAAACAGTCGTAAAATCTCCTTAACTGTCACTCCACCGACTAAGTACAGTATTGCAGGTGACATAAGCATTAATGCGCACTTGATACACAGGGATTTAGAGAAAATCACTGCTCTGTTCCTGAGAACTGGGGTACTTATAAGGACAGCCCCAATTAGGACTATGAAGCTTGGAAGGGTCTCTCCTCTGATAATACCAAAATTCACATCTGAAAAGCCAAGTGCAATTAGCACTACTCCTGAGAGCTGGAGTAACATTATACTCCTCCATTTTTTTGAAAAACCAGAGAGCATAAGAAACACCAGACCTGTGAGCACTGCTGCTCCCATTGCCACAGCTCCAATGAGAGTCCTTACAAGGTAATATTCATTCAAGGGGCTCACCTATTCTGACTTCACCATTGGATATGTCAAGCCTGTAAAACCCGGTTCCGCCGAGAGGAGATTTCTTTATCCTGAGCCCTCTTGTTACCCTGAAGCCCACAACCACCTCAACAATGTCAATTATATGCGAAGCATGGTTTTCGAACATTGCCAGTGTCTTCTCATCGACGAGTCTTTTGTCAATCATAACAACCATTGTTGCTTTCTTTTCTCTGACAATATCCGCCAGCTCGGAGAACAGCCTGAATACTACCTCTGGAGGGTGGAACACGAGGAGTGGATGCAGGATGAAGAATGCTACACATGAACCCTTGAGCATCTTTCGAAATGTGAAGGATATCTGGTAAAGCTCTTGCTGCTGTATGTCTCTGCCGAGCACAACGAGTTCTATTTCATCTGACCTGAACCTCTTTTCAAAGTCCTCCTTGAGCTTTGGTGTGATGAATGCTATTGCCCTGCCCCTGTTCTCAAGCAGCATGCTCGTTGCTATCTCCTCACCCAGTGTACCAACGGTCTCTATGAGGACTGTACTGCCGGGCTCAACCTCCCCCAGTAGAATGTCGAGCTTCCTTATCCCTGTTCGCATATGCATCACTCAACGAAGAGGTTCTCTGTGTGATACACCTCAATGCCCTTGTTTGTTATTTTGTATGGCCTGATCTGCTCGTCGAAGGGACTTCCTCTGAATTTCTTTACCAGAATACCCCTGAGTATCTTTCCACTTGACTCAAATGTTCTCAGTTCTATAACTCCGCTCGTCAGGTACTCCTCAATATCACTAGTGCGCGGGTCGGAGGTTATCACAACAGTTGCCCCAAGCTTTGAGAGCGCCTTTAGAAAGCCTATGAACGTCTTCCTGTATTCGAGCTCGTTATTGACCGTTAGCTTGAGCATCGTCAGTGGATCGATTGCAACCCGTTCGTATTTTTCAAGCTCAACCTTCTCCCTAATTGCGGCTGTTAGCCTCTCAAAACTCTCTCCGAATTCCTCATAGAAAGCTCCAGCGAAGAGATGCTTCTTCTCGGTTACGGGCGTTGCATCTATGCCATGAAACTTTGGATTCCTGAGGTCAAATCCAAGCTTTGCCATGTCCTCTATAAGCGTCTCCAGAGGCTCCTCAAGAGTTACATAAAGAACATTTTCCCCATTTCTAACTCCTTCCATAAGAAACTGTATGGCAAACGTCGTTTTCCCGGCTCCCGGCCCGCCTTTTACGAGATAGGTTCTGCCGGGGATAAAGCCCCCACCGAGCATTTCATCAAAACCACCAATTCCAGTGGGTATCTTCCTCATGATATCGCTCACCTTGGTGAGTATTAATGTG
>JAMOPD010000141.1 GCA_027064745.1 Thermococcaceae archaeon | reverse complement strand
ATAGAGGCTGGCGTGGATATGGTTGATATCTCATTTATGCCTGAAGATCCGTTCGTTCTACGTGAAAGGGCTGAAGAGGCACAGGTTACAATTATAGTCGATGCAGGCTTTGCTCCTGGTTTAAGCAACATTCTAATGGGAAGGGTATGGCAGGAAATGGACGAACTTAAAGAGGGCTACATATACGTTGGAGGCCTACCAAAAGAACCAAAACCACCTCTTTATTATCGCATCACATGGTCTCCCTATGATCTGATAGAGGAATATACCAGACCCGCGAGGGTTATAAGGGATGGAGGAGTTACCGCTGTTGACCCCTTCGAAGAGATCAAACGGGTAACAGTCGGTGAGTTTGAGTTTGAGGCCTTCATCAGCGATGGCCTACGTTCGCTCCTTGAAAACATTAAAGCTGAGAAGCTTGAAGAGTGGACGCTCAGATGGCCAGGTCATCTCAAGAAGATGAAGGTTCTGAGGGAGCTTGGATTTTTCAAACCTGAGAACATAGATAAGACCCTTGAAGTAATAACACCCCTAATGAGTTATGAGAGTCCAGACTTTTCAATCATGCAGGTGGTCGGAAAGGGCATCATCAATGGAGAAGAGAAGGAGATAGGTTATCTCCTGTATGATGAGGAAAAGAATGGATTCACCTCGATGGCGAGGATAACGGGCTTCACGGCTGCAGTAATAGCACGTATTGTTGCGGAGCAGGGGTGTGTTTATGGTGTTATCCCTCCTGAGATACTGGGCATGAGGATCGATACCTATACAAGAATAATGAATGAACTTGAAGAGAAGGGGATAGAAGTTCAGAGGTGGGGGTAGTGCTTCACATTGTGATAGCAGATTCGGAGGTTGAGCTGGTTCCGGAAAAAATATCGGAGCATCCCGCGGTGCTTGCCCATGCCCGAAGAAGGGGCAGGAAGCCGAATGAAATTCTGCTTGATGCAACGTATCACCATTCTGCTATGAGAGAGCTTGAAGAGGGAGAGAGAAGGGGAAGGCCGGATATAGTGCATTTCTGTCTGATAAATGCACTTGAGAGTATACTGAACAAAGAAGGGAAGCTTCGAGTCTATGTACATACAAGGAACGATGAGGTTATATATGTTAAATCCGAAACAAGGATACCCCGAAATTACAGCAGATTTGTGGGGCTGATGGAAAGCCTTTTCAGAAAGAGGGTGGTCCCTCCTACTCTTTCCCTTCTTAGGCTTGTAGATAAGTCCCTTGAGGAGTTAATATCTGAAATAAATCCGGATGCGGTTTTTATAATGCATGAAGCTGGAGAGCTTTACACACCATTTGATTTTGGAATGGAGCTTGCAGGATATAGTAACCCTCTCGTGATTATTGGAGGATTTCCTCACGGCGATTTCAAGAGTGAAATTGAAGGGAGAATGATAAGCCTATACAAAAAGCCGCTCATGGCATGGACGGTTTTAAATGAAGTGATAGTAAATTATGAAAATGCCATCCTATGGGAAAAATTTATATCTTAAAGCTGGGGTAGTTACCTTGTAGCATTTTGGGGGCTGTAGGCAGCCCTATTGGGCTTAGCTTGAAGAACGGGAAGGCATGAGAGGAAAAGGAGAAATAGAAATGGAAGGATTGTGCTTTAGCATTTGGGGGCCTTATGAGACGGTTAGTTGCTCTAATGACGCTTTTAATCGTTGGATATATGGTTGGGATATAGACATTTTTGATATTTCCTCAAATCTTGATTAAGAGTGGTATCATGGGACTTGTATTGTATATACTGATTACAGCGTTTCTTGTTGTAGCTCCTTACTTTGAAATTGAAGCGACAAAAAGGACACGATATTTATTTGTAGAATACTTAACTAAAATTTCACGCTTTTCTGCTGTTGCTATAAGTTTTATACTCTTTGGTATAATTGGAAGTTCCTTAATTCTCTATTACTCCTCCTCAGTTCTAATGAGAGGTTTTGTAACCTATGATATTTTGTATCTTGCATTGATTTTACTTTTATCCCTCCTGCTAGCTTCTTTAATACTATTCCATGCCAAAGAGAAAACTCTGATCTTAATGACTTGGTTCTCTGTTGTATTCATAGTATTTATCGCTGTTTCATTCTTCATTATCAGGGATTACACCTTATCTGCTTCTGAAAAGTCTCTTCCAGTTCAATTAGCCTTGGAAACACTGATGACACATATCACTGCAACCAATGCTCCATTAACAACTCAGGATATTATCAAGATAATTCTTCTCGGATTCTCAAGTTTGGGTTTGGGATATGGATTTTTTATGGTGATGGGAACCTTCCTCCCCAAAGAGACAGATTCAAGAAAGGTCATTGGAGTTGGATACCTGCTTAACCTCTTTGTTGGAGTTGTTGTGACATACATATTTGTGTATTCATTAGCTGCAACCTTCCCAAGAACAGCGTTATTATATGGACAATCTGGAACTGTAGAAGCTCTAAAATTCATAAAAAATATAATTGGAGCGTTAATAGTTGCACATTCCTCAGAAGCCACCAAGGTGTTATATCTTCTGGTGTTTTCGATATATCTTGCTGGTATGACAACTTTAATCCCTCTACTTGAAATTCTCGGTCATATCGTAAGTGAATCAACGCAGAGTTCAAGAAATAGGGCACTTTCAATAACACTATTAATGGTTTTACTTCTCTCTCTTGTTTTTGCTGTAGATACAAATAATAAGATGGATGTTCTTAGCAGCATTTTTCGTGTATCTTCCATTTATGGTAGCTCTGGAGATGATACCTTTGATAAAAAGTGGAGAGGTTTTTGGAGCAAGTGCTAGGATATATGAGTATATTACAATAGTTGGATTAAGTATAACCTCGTTG
>JAMOPD010000140.1 GCA_027064745.1 Thermococcaceae archaeon | reverse complement strand
CACGCTGTGCATACTGAATTATAATCTGCATATTTACACAAAGCAATCGCCAGATAAGTTGCAACAGCCTCAGCATAAGCAAAAGCATCTTCTTTACTCCAGCCTTCCGCAATCTTCTCTTGTTCAACCTTTTTTCCGACTTCTCTTATCAGCTTGACGAGCTTAACAAGAGTGAGAAGCTGGCGCGGGTTGAAGAGCTTGTACCACTTATCTGCCCCTGTTGATGTACGGACCATTAGTTGTCTTTTCTCGTATGGAGCTACTTCTTCTGTAGGAACATCTGGATCTCTCTTCTCAATTAACTCTTTAACTCTCTCCTTCGCTTTCTCAAGCTTCTCGTTATCTTTCTCATCGGCAGGTTCGAAAACTAAATCACCATCAACAATCTTAACCTTCACCAAAAGTCTCTGTCTAGCAAACCTCTCATCACCTTCGTTAAACTTCTTCAAAGCCCACTTGATATACCACTCCAAATCCTTTCTACCTTTTTTCTCAGAGTAAGGATAGCCTTTTTCATCAACATACCTTATCTCACTTTCACAGTATAAGCATCGAGCCTTTTCTGCCCTCGCATATATGTTTGGCTTGGGAACTTTAAATGTTAACCAATTTCCGTTACACACAGGACACTTCCATTTTATGTAGCTATTCTCTTTTTTAAAGACAGGTACACTTACAGTCTTCTTACAGCTGGGACAGTATAATGTTAATGGTTTATCCTTTTCGTCATTTAGTTCTTTATCTTTTAACTCTCCGGTGTATTTAAATGTAATTTCTCCTTTCTTTGTATCTACCTTAGCTTTGCTTACGTCACTGTGAATCTCGTTTAAGTCTACTATTTCTACGTTAATCTTGTCTCCATCTTTAACGGGTTTGAAAAAGGCTAACCTTGTGTAGACTTCTTTACCCTTGACCTTCTTTTTGACTCTTGCTAACCAGTAGTTTCCGATAATGGGTGTCCACTTTCCGCAGTGGGGACACTTGACTTCCCAGCTACCTATGTAAACTGCTACGTCGTCATCGTAGAGTTCTTTTATGTCTTCGTCTTTTCTCAGTTTTTCGGTAATCCATTTTCCCCATCTCTCTACATCGTAAACGAGCCTGCTGACGGTTTTACCGTTTACTGTGATTGTTTCTTTACCATACTTGGCTGGATATTCGAGAACTGCTTTTAAGAATACATAAGCGGTAGGCAAAAGTTCTACTGCGGTGACATTCATGCCTAATCTGAGAGCTTCTAAGGGGATTGATCCAAAGCCTGCGAATGGGTCTAACAGTTTTTTACCCTTGAAGTAGGGTTCGTATTTTTCTGGGATGTTTGGTGGTTGTCTGTGTGGTGTTCCTTCGAGTGTGTACTTTATCTTGCCGTCGGAGATTTTTCGTTTGACTGTTCCTATTATTCTGAGGAATTGTTCTGGTTCTACTGTATCTGGTAGGACTGATGCTATTATTGTTGCTCTCGCTCCTACGAGGGGTTTTCTCGTCCACCAGAAGACCATTTCCCAGAATGGGGGTCTTCCCCCGCCCTGCTTTTCGGAAAGAGCTTTCTCGTTGATGACTTCGATGACGTCGTAGATTTTCGTCGATTCTGCTAATCTCGGTTGCATGTTACTACTTATCGGTTGGATAGATATAACGCTTTCCATTTTAACGTTATAACGTTTTGTTATAACGTTATGCAAGAATATTATAAAATTTAATTATTTATGTAAAAAGATTTAATTATTGTTAGGTAAAATATATAAAACTACTAATTTTGTAGGGGTTATGATTGCGAAAGGAGTTAGATACGAAGAAGGAGAATTGGTTTTTGAGGGGTTGAAGGATGCGGAGGTTTTGTTTCGTGGTGATTTCAAGTTTAGAGTTGAGGGAAAGGATTTGAGGTTTTTCGTGGGGGACTTATCAGGTGCTAAGAAAGTGTACAAAGAAGTTGTGAAGAGGTTAGCCATGTCAAGGTTTGCTGGGCGGATAGGTTTTAAGTATTGCCGTGCTTTGGGTTATTCCTTTCTGATTTACCTTGAAAGGTATGAGGATGGTATTGAGGAGAGGGTGAGGAGGGATCCAATGGTTGAGGACTTTGATATTGTAACGCTACCTAACGATGATGGGTATTATTTCTCGACGCTTTACGGCTTGGACAATTTGAATGTTCCCTTAGTTGCTGTTTTTTCTAATACTTTGCGTTCGTATTTGGATTTTGATTTGAGTTTGCACGATTTGGTGAATTCGTGGCGTTTGAAGTTTGAAGAATCCGAGTTGAAGAGAAAGGTCGAACGGGTTGATGATGTTCTCCAGAAGGCTTACGTGGTTAGGTCGGTTTTGAAGGGGTTTGGTGATAAGTATGTGGAAGTTCAGCGGGTGCGCAAGCTTGGAAATGGCTTGTGCGTTTATTTGAGTAGGAATGTTCGTAAGTTCTTTCCCGTTGAAAGTAAAGATCTCGTTCTTGTCAGAGTTTTGGAGGAGGGTGGTATTCGTGTTGAAAGATTTACTTAGTGATTAAAGCGAACGTTATAAGTATACCTTGTAGTAAGATGTAATCGTGAAGATGGTAACTACATCTGTTAGATTACCTAAGGAGATAGTTGAAGAGATCGAGAAATTAAGCAAAGAAGAAGGAATAGACAAGGGAACCCTCATTAGAAGACTTATAGCGGAATCGCTTAGAGAATACAAAATTAAAAAGGCCTTAGAGCTATACCGAGAGGGTAGGGTCTCCTTGTGGAAAGCGGCTGAGATTGCTGGGATAACATACAGGGAAGCTTTGGAAGAGCTAAAGAAGAGGAATATTCCATTCAAATACGATTTGGAGGATCTTGAAGTTGATATAAGTTGGGCTATGAAATGACGGCAGTCAGTAACG
>JAMOPD010000139.1 GCA_027064745.1 Thermococcaceae archaeon | reverse complement strand
TGGGCTTAACAACGTTCTCGGTTGTTCCTGGCAAAACAGTGCTCTTGACGACTACAACATGATAGTCTTTCTTCTCGCGGAGGACTTTTCCAATTTCCCTCGAAGCCTGCTCGACGTAGGTTAAATCAATAGATCCGTCTTCTCTTGATGGCGTCCCAACGGCGATGAACGTAACCTCTGAGTTCAGGATTGCATCGCGATAATCCTTAGTTGCGCGATATTTTCCTTTGAATTCCCTCATGAGTTCCTCGAGGCCTTCCTCATAGATTGGAGGCTTAGCGTTATTAATCATGTTGATTTTTCTCTCATCAACGTCCACGAAGATAACTTCATTTCCCAGCTTGACAAAGCCCATTCCGGTTACTAGGCCAACGTATCCTGAACCGATGACCGAAACCTTCATAATCCCACCCCAAGGAGAATATCGAGGAGTCAATATAAACTTTGAGCCTTGGTGAGACTACATGAGGAAACCTAAGGTGGTAATGACTCTCTCAAACCCATTCAAAGTTGACCCACGAGTCTATAAGGAAGCTCTTACCCTAGTTAACAGCGGATACGATGTTACAATCCTCGCGTGGGATAGGGAGGGAGCTCACCCAGTAAGGGAGACTGTGGATGGTATTAACGTTGAGAGGATACGGGTTAGGGCAAAATACGGTTCTATCATTGGATTCGTTGTTGCCCTTCCTCTGTTTTATCTGGCCGCGCTTATCCGTCTGCTTAAGATGGATTTCGATGTGATACATACCCACGATTTTGACACAGCCCCACTGGGGGTCTTGATAAAGCTTTTACGGGGCAAACCGTGGATTTTTGATATTCATGATATATACTTCACCCGTATTTCCCTATTGAAGGAGCGGCCGTCTCTGGGAGCTCTTCAGCGATTTCTGATGAAACTGGAGATTCTGCACGCGAAGTTCGCGGATGTTGTTATAGTGGTCACGAGATCCCTTGGTGGGAGGTATGAAGGATTTAAGGAGTTCTACGTGGAGAAAGGTGTTTCACCAGACAAGATTAAAATCGTTTGGAACACTCCAAGAGCTTCGATGTTCCTTGAATATCCAAAGCTGAACATGAAAAAGTCTGAGAAATTCACTATAGGCTATATAGGTACAATTAGGACGGTTTCAAACTTTGTCCCTCTTTTTGAGATCGCTAAAAGGAGAGGTTACAGGTTATTATTTGTGGGGGGCGGTAAATCTAAAGAAGCAGTTGAGAGTATCGCCCGTAATAACTTTCCTGAAGTTGATGTGGAATTTACAGGTAGTGTTCCTTACGATTTGATTCCAAATTATTATCTCCTTTGTGATGTGATATACTCCTACTTCCCTCCTACGGAGAACGTTAAGCGAACTATCACTGTAAAGGTCTTTGAGAGCGCGTTCTTGGGAGTGCCGGTTATCGTCAATGCTGAGTCCCTTATGGAGGACTTTGTGAGGATGAATAAGTGTGGGGTCGCCATTAAAGAGCCCTCCAAGGAAGAACTTGAGAGGGCCATTGAGATGATAAAGGTACTTAAATTCAACCCTCTGAGAATACGGAGGAAGTGGGTATGGGAAGCCCAAGAAGGTATGATTACATCGGTGTATTCCTCACTTATAGAGGGTGATGAGTAATGGAGTTTGAAGATAAGAATTTACTAATAATCTCGAATGGATATCCAACTTCTACATATCCTCTCCAACCCTTTGTTAAAGGACAAGTTGATGAGCTCAGGAAGTATTTCAATTCAGTTTACGTAATATCTCCCCAGCCGCTTGGGTACAGACGGGAGCTTAGGGATTATTCCTATGACAACGTTAGGGTTTACTACCCGAGGTTCTTCCACATGCCCGTTGAGTTCTTCAGAAAACGCCTCGGTGACAACTTCTTCAAAGCCGCTATGCGGGTTATCAAGCGTGAGAAACTGGAGTTCGATTTAATTCACGCCCACTTTACGTGGCCGAGCGGGTATGCAGGATCCCTTCTAAAAAGAAAATTTGACATACCTCTAATTATAACGGCCCACGGTTTTGATGTCTATGAAGTTCCCTTTCGGAATGACTATTATCGAAAAAAAGTACTTTTTGTTCTGGAGAATGCGGATCACGTGATAACTGTCAGCGGTTCTAATCTGAGGATTCTAACCGAAAAACTCGGAGTGCCAAAGGAACGTGTTTCCCTGATCCCTAACGGCTTTGATG
The DNA here is from genome assembly GCA_027064745.1 of Thermococcaceae archaeon. GTDB lineage: Archaea > Methanobacteriota_B > Thermococci > Thermococcales > Thermococcaceae > Thermococcus. The sequence goes on along the minus strand of JAMOPD010000139.1, from coordinate 676 downwards.
GAGATCTCTTCAGACCAATGCCCAGAGAGGAAGTCAGGGCTAAACTTGACTTGCCTCGGGAGAGAGAGATAATTCTAACCGTTGGGAATCTGGTGCCGGTGAAAGGGCATGAGTATCTCATTAGAGCAGCTGAGAGGGTAGTAAAAGAAAGGCCCAATGTGCTCTTTGTTATAGTTGGCTCGGGCCCGCTGAGGAAAAAGCTTGAGAGTTTGGTGGAGTCTCTTAACCTTAAGGGCTACTTTCATTTCGCCGGCCCTCGGCCTCATAACGAAATACCCCTCTGGATGAACGCCGCTGACGTCTTTGTATTGCCAAGCCTTAGTGAGGGTAATCCCACAGTAATGTTTGAAGCCCTTGGGGTTGGTTTGCCATTCATTGGCACTACTGTTGGAGGAGTACCAGAGATAATAATATCGGATGACTATGGCTTGCTCTGCCCACCAAAAGATCCAGAGTGCTTAGCAGAAAAAATTTTAATAGCTCTCGATGAGGAGTGGGACAGAGAAAAGATAAGGAAGTATGCGGAGCAGTTTATGTGGGAGAACATATCTAAGAAAATTTTAGGGGTGTACAGAGAATATGTCTTCTAAGGAAGTGTCCGTGGTGATACCCACATATAAAAGATATGAAGATATAATTAAAACTTTGGAGTCCTTAAATAACCAGACTCTCCCTC
>JAMOPD010000138.1 GCA_027064745.1 Thermococcaceae archaeon | reverse complement strand
CTCAACAGGTTCAGGGATTTTTCCTTGCCTGTAAATGACATGTTTTTCAGGGGTTCCAGTGTGTAGGAGGTGTAGAGAGTGAAATCGTTGGGCGGAACTCCAGCAGGGAATGAGCCGTCGTTCATCTGCTTGTAGGATAGCCATCTGAGAAGCCATTCCGCTTTCTCCTTAAACCTTTCATCGTCGGTCTCCCTGTAGAGCTGAAGATATATCCTTATTACCCATGCATTCAGGTCGAAATATGCTTTATATCTGTCATCAAAGTCAGCATAGTTGTAGCCTGTCCAGAATTTTTCAAGATAGCTGACCAGAGGAGCATATTTGCCCGTGTAATTCAGTGGATTCAGATCCCACGGCTGGAGAGAGGGATTCGGGATGAATCTGTATATCTCCGCATTCCCGTTGCAGAATTCAAGTCTGAAGTGGGTGTCATAGGGAGCATATTCCATCAGACCGTATTTTATCAGCCCGTAGCTCCTACGTTTTTTGTCGACAAAGACATAGCTCACGTTGTATAATTTCATGAGATAGTATGCTCTTTCTCTCTGGTTAGAACTGAACATGACGACGTGGTCTCCATAGGCTTTAATGGCCTCCTGAGACGTGGGTGCTTTTTCAAAGAACCCCTGATAAACCTTCTTCCATATTACGATGTCTTTTCTGTGAGTGTTGCCTATCAGGAGATACCCCATATCCCACCAGACTAGAAACACTGCATTTTGAGGCGTGTTCTCTTTAATCCATTCATAAGCCTCTTTGTCTGTGACCGATGGAGGTGTGATATATTTTGTCGCGCCATAAGCGCCCTGTGTAACCGGGATGAGCAGGAGAGAGATTATTATAGCTGTCTGAACCCATCTATTCATTACAATTTTCTTTATCATGCCTGCACCAAAACCCTGGATGCCCTCCGCCACAAGCTGGATTACATGACCTATGTTTGGAATGACATTTTCAACGAGGAACTCCGCAGCCATGGCTGATAAGGGTATTGTGGCGTAGGGGTCTCTGAATCTGAATGAAATTCCTCCCCAGAGCATGAATGCCCATGCCCAGAGAGCGAAGCCCCTCTTTATGGGATCCCTCTTGAGGTATATTTTGGTTGCCAGAACCCCGAAAACAAGCTGGATTATGCCGATCCACTTGAAGTAGCCGAGAAAACTAACCTCTGTTTTCTGCATTCTCAGGAAGAAATCTGCCACAAGGGAGTGCACAAAATCCACCTTCAGATATACCAGATATGCGAGGATAAGGGCTGCAATAACGTACTGGAGGTTTCTCCTTAGCAGAGGCCAGAGCACTGATGAGATTATTATTACGGAGGCAATTGCAAAGAAGACCCATCCTCTGTGGGTGAATGTGTAGATTCCGAAGGTAATTGCGAGTGCCATAATGTCAGAGAGCCTCTTATATCTGAGGAAGCGAATTAAAAAGAGTATGCTGAACGAGAAAAGGACTAGACCAAGGTTTTCAGGGATGAAAAGACTTGTTCTGTAGACAAAATTGGGAGCAAATGCCAACAGGGTTGTGGCAAGAAATGCTTTCTTCTTGTCCTGAATAAGCTCATTGAAAAGAAGGTAAAAGCCGAAAACTGCTATGGTGCCATATACTGCTGGTAAGATCAAAAATACATAGTCTGAAGGAAATATCCTATAGATTATTGCACCGATAATATGAAACATTGGTGGGTAGCTGTAAGCTCTGAGTCCGAGGAGAGAGAGTATGTCATGCGATACAGAGCTTAGACCTTCTCTCACAAGCCTCAGAGTTATGGCCTTATGGAGATATTCATCATAGGTTGCCAGAAGTAGTGTCCTGTGGGGAATAAGCCTTAGCAGGAACGATACCACAAGAAGTATGGGCAGGTATATTCTCTCTCTTGCTCTCATGAGTTAAGCACCCCTTAGATCTTAATCTTTAATCTTTATAACCTCCAACTCTAAGCTTAATTTGGTGGTGATGTGAAGGGGTTAAAAATTTTTAGTCTGGCCTTTTTCAGCTACTTGTTCCTTGCTCTATATTCCAACTATTTTGATAAGAACCTTAGTGACCTGATCTATGCAAAAGGGTTCTCATCTTCCATGCTTTTGATGGGTACAGTTTTCTCACTTGTTTTTTTCTTCTTCATGACTCTCGGCTATCTGAAGCCCATCAGCTTAGATGAAAAGATTCTTATAGTTTCCATTCTTCTTTTATCACTTTTTGAAGTTCCGTGGGCGCCTCTTGTGGCCGTAATTCTTGTGATTACATACTGGCGCAGAATAAGCCCCTCATTTCTTCATGCCCCTCTCTGTCTTTTCTCTGCAGTTGCCACTCTCCTTATTGTGTATTCTATCGTGGGCATACCTTTCATAGAACCGGTTCTTAGATATAAGCTGGTAGGATTTCTGGTGATGTCTGCATTCCTCGGGCTTGTGGCTATAATTTACCTGAGGACATCAACCAGAATCAAAACCTTACTTCTCATTCTCTTTGAAGTACTTCTATTTCTGGGAACTTTCCGCTCTCTGATGATACTAATATTCATGGGGTATATTTTTGACCTATATTTTGAAGGTAACCTCAAGTTGGATATGAAAATTTCATTAGGTCTCTTCTTAGTGGTTGCTTCAGTTCTCTATCTGAGTCACGGTCTTGAGAGTCTGATGGTCAGGATTGGGTTTACATTTCTGGTGTTTCACAACATAGTTCGGCTTTCTGTGCCCTTGGGGATATTTCATGGAAGTCTGCTAATGAGTGATAATCCTCGATATCTCATTGGAAAGCTTTTCGGCACGAATATGCATTATACCTATTTTCTTTTTGGTCAACCGATAGCGGATTTTGGAGTTTTGGGAGTCGTTGAAGCATATCTCTTTGGGGTTTT
>JAMOPD010000137.1 GCA_027064745.1 Thermococcaceae archaeon | reverse complement strand
ATTTACAGAAGAATCCATTGAAGTTTTTGGAAAGGGAAAGGCATTTGTGCATATCATAATTGGTCTTGGAGAGAATGATCGAGAGGTAATTGAAACTATCCAGAGGGTTTATGATATTGGAGCAGAGGTTTCTCTGTTTGCATTCACTCCTATTAAAGGAACTCGCCTTGAAAATTTGAACCCCCCACCTCTGGAACGTTATCGGAAGATCCAAATAGCCCTCTATTTGATAAGAAAGGGTATTACACATCTTGAAGATATTAAGTTTAGGGAGGATGGTAGTCTTATCTCATTCGGTGTAGGAAAAGAAAAGCTGAGAGAAATATTAAAGGATGAGGCATTTAGGACATATGGCTGTCCTGGCTGTAACAGACCTTATTATAATGAACGACCACAAAGAGAACCATATAACTTCCCGTTCAACCCTGGAAAGAATTATGTGCTTGAGGTTTTAGATTCTTTAGGATTGCGGTGATCAGAAAATCTAGATTCATTATTCCAATGTTAGCATATATCCAGAAGGATTTCCAGTGATTCTTTAAGTCTTTTTGTGGTAATATTCTCAGGTATTTTATCACGTAGCCCTTTGGCGATTTCTATGATTGCTGTTAAGAAGGTGTATAGTTCGGGATTGTCCTTTATAAGAGACAAAGTCGTTTCAAAATCTGTTTTAAACTCTGATATTTTGTTATTTTCTTTTGCTATACTTATTATTGCTTTAATTCTCTCTGCTCCGAGGAGATAGAGGTCTTCATTAGGAGCATTTATCATGGCTCTCATGGCACATTTTAATGCTCCTTTATAGTTATCCTCCTGCAGGAAAATATCACCCAGCCTGAAGCAGGCTTCAAAATAGAATTCTGGATATTGATCTTTTGAGATAGCCAAAATTTCGTCGAGTTTCTTTTTTGCTTTGTTTAGCTCCCGTTTATTCTCTAGTTCTATAGCTTCTTTAAATAGTTCTATAATCTTTTTCTGTCTGTTGTAAGGTTCATACTTGATTGTCATGATAATCCCCTCTGCTTTCTTTCCATGCTTTATAGAATCTTTCCCAAACATCATTAAAATCTTTCTCAACTTTCCATCTTTTCCTGAAAGAGTTTAACAACACTGAAATGTCTCGTTTTAGATATTCGAGACTTTCGGGATAGACTGTTGGAAGATATTGTGGCCAGTCTATTATCAGAATGTCATGATCTTCAGTGAGTACCACATTAAATTCACTCATGTCTGAGTGTACTATTCCAAATTTGACTATCTTTAAGTACTCATCAAGAACGCTATCTAGGATTTCCTCAGCTTCATTTTGGCTTAAGTCACCCTCTCTCAAATCTGCAAGCTCAACTCCGTTTATAAACTCCATGACTATTGCATGTCTGTTCCATCCTATTGGCCTTGGGACTTTAGCTATTGGTGAAAGGAGCTGTAAGGCCTCATACTCTTTCTGAGCAACTAAACGCGATATATAAAGCCAGCTTATATGCCGCTTGTCCATAAAATCCCTGCGATAGAGCTTTATTCTTGTAAAGCTTGTTCTTCCAATGCGGTTAAATTTTAGAGCAACTTTTTCACCCTGTGGTGTTATGGCCACATACACATCGGCCTCTTTGCCAACCCCTATCTGGGTTGTACTTATCGCCTCAATGATACCTTTTTTTGAAAATGCTCTTATGGTCAGGGCATCATAACCATGAATTGTGAGCTGATAACCGATATATCCTATATCGCTCCTTCTCCTTACGAGTTCCCAGTTATCAAGCTTTCCAAGACGATGTGAAGCTGTTTCTACATCTGTTCTAGCAAAACGCGCTATATCCTCTAAAGGTACCCATTGATGATGACGCATATTTAGTTCTACTCCTCTGAGAATACGGAAGTCTAAATCCTTCAAGTGTGGATAAGCTTCAAGTGCTATGAGTTTGCTCACCATTCACTCTCTCCTCTTCCCTATCTACCATTTAGATTTTTATAAACTTTTGTCGGTTATCTATCTCCAACAAACTCTTGGGTGTTTAATCCCTTTATGCTCTTGCTCCCGTTTGATTCTTCTCTTGCCTGGTAGGAGGGATCAAGTATTACCACGGGAAGCTCTCCTCTGTATTTGGTTAGGCCGTCCCTCACTTCAACTTCAATGTCCATCGCTATTTTGTCCTCAGGAGCCATGTCTATGAACGTGATTCCGTACGTCCCCTTTCCAGCTTCTCCCAGCTCTCTGACCTGAATCGAATACACCATTCCATTCGAACTATCTTCCCTGCTGATTTCGACTTTTCCATACCACGGGGGTTCAACTTCGAGGTACAGCCCGTTTAAGAATTTTCTCTTTACCTTTATTCCGATGTGGAGCGTCTCCGCCCCCTCCTTAGGCGTTATCCAAAGCCTTATCCTGCCGAAGCTCCGCGTGACTACAACGTAAAAATGACCGCTGAAGTTGGCCCTTAGCTTTTCATGTGGCCCAACAAAGTTGGGCTGGCCTTCTGATTCGTTGTATGGAACCTTAGAAAGCCCAGGCTCAACCTCCTTGGCAGTGTTGCTCCATACGGCTAAAAAAATAAATGCAATGAGCGCTACCACAACAATGCGTGTAGGAATATTTCTCACGCCATTCCACCAAAAGAAATACTAACAAAAAGGTTAAAAATGTGGTTCAGCCATACATGACTTCATGCATAGCTATTTGTTGAGCCAGCTTTTGCTCTGATCCAAGCACTTTATCTATAGCTTTGATAAAATCTTCATGAATTACGTATTCTCTCCGAGCCCTAATTGCAAACATTCCTGCTTCTGTTACAATAGCCTTTAAATCTGCTCCACTTGCTCCATCTGTCATTTCCGCAATTGTTTTTAGGTCAACCTCTTTGAGGTTCATTTTTCTAGTATGTACTTTGAGGATTTCAAGTCTTCCTCTGAAATCTGGTAGAGGTACTTCAATTAGTCTATCAAATCTACCTGGTCTCAAAAGCGCTGGATCTAATATATCAGGCCGATTAGTTGCAGCTATTATCTTTACGTTTCCTCTCGCGTCAAATCCGTCCATCTCAGCCAAAAGTTGCATGAGAGTTCTGTTAACTTCTCGTTCTCCACCTGTAGTTTCGTCGAGTCTCTTTGCACCAATTGCATCAATTTCATCTATGAATATTATTGTTGGGGCTTTCTCTTTTGCGAGATCAAACAACTCACTCACAAGACGAGCTCCCTCTCCAATGTATTTCCTAACGAGCTCACTACCAATGACTCTAATGAATGTCGCATTAACTTCATGTGCTAGGGCCTTTGCCATGAGAGTTTTTCCACACCCAGGTGGCCCGTAAAGTAGGACTCCTTTTGGAGGTTCGATTCCTACCTTTTCAAAGAGATCGGGATGCTTTAAAGGAAGTTCAATTGCCTCCCTAAGTTCTTGAAGTTGTTCTTTCAATCCCCCAATATCTCTGTATGTAACTTGGGGTCTTTCGATGACTTCGAAACCCAAAACACTGGGGTCTTTTTGACTTGGCAACAATTCAATGACAGCCATTGTTCTCTGGTCAAGGGCAACTCTTGCTCCTGGTTTGAGTTTTTCCCTTTCTACCCAGGGGGCAATTCTGACAACAAATCTTGGTCCATTAAAATTCTGCACTATTGCTCGATCTTCATCAAGAAGTTCTAATAAAGTCCCAGCAAAGTTGGGTGGCTGTCTCATTCTTGACATTTCCATTCTTAACCTTGAGAGTTCTCTCTCAAGTCTCTCTTTATCCGCTTCAAGAGTTCTCACTTGGAGTTCAAGCTGTCTAATTCTCCTTTTTAAATATGTTATATAATCATCATATTCATTTGATGATTTGAAATCAATTTCATTTACATCACTCACGTTTTTCACCCCTATATTAACCTCACTAGGGAGGCCTTTTAATTCTATCTGTATTATCACTTTACACTTTAAAAGCTTATATTCTTTTGGCTTCATACTGTCGGGATAACCTGTGGGAGTACCTGATAATAAATCCAGTATAGGGTTGTCTGACTTATCCTGACAGTATCTTTGGCTTTTCTTATTCCTTACCTAAGTTCCTATCATGTTTTTAGCTGTGCTTGTTTAATATCCATGCATGGGCAACATTTAGTATCTCCGTAACATCTAGTAGCTTTAATTTTGATGGAGTAATAAATCTGGTCATAATAATTTCATGTAGTACTTCAATCGTGGGTATCCTGTTAAGGAATAGCCCGGTTCCCATCAAAATTAAAATTGGTTTGGATGCCTGTAAATGCCAAGTGGTTGCTCATACAGGCGTTCAAGCAAGCACAGCTAAAAACATGACAAGGGCTGGGGTTTATTACTCTGAAAAATCTTATATCCTTTGGCTTAGTTTTTACTTTTTAACAGAGTACTCATGGATTGAAATGCTGCACGAAATTTTTATAACCAGAAGTGCATAAGATTATGTAAGGAGGTGTGTTCAGGTTCTAATCATGGGGTGAAGTCTAATGCGTGTAGAAATAAAGCTTAGACCTGTGGAGAAAAATACTATTCTACCGTTTAATTACAATTATCAGATTTATGAACAATTAATTGATAAGATGGCTATAGCATCTCTTGAACTTTCAAAGAAAGTGGAGACCAGTCATGTTGATTATTTTACCTTCTCGAGAATAGTCGTTCGCAGGAGAGAGTTAATTCCGGAGAAGGGCATTAAAATCTTGTCGGATACTGTATCTTTATACATATCTTCCTCTGTGGGGGAGGTTATAAAGGCCATAGTTGAGGGATTTAATGATAGTCCTGTATTAAAGATAAATGACATATCATTTATCGTTGATGATTTCAAAGTTCTAAAGGAGCCTAAGATCAGGGAAGGGTCTCTCTTTTCAACTCTGAGTCCAATAATGGTAAGAACAGTCAAAATAAGCGGGAATAAAATGAAGATATGGGATCTATATCCAAATGAGGATTCATTCTTTGAGAGACTTCGGAAAATAATGCTGATGCGTTTTTCCGAATTGTACGGAGAGATGCCAGAAGATAAGGAATTTACTCTGGATGTTATAAAGTTTAAACCTGTAAGAATTCTTGTGCGGGATGCATATTACAGAGGATCGTTAATGGTTTTCCGTTATTATGGCTCGCTGGATATTGCCAAATTCGGTTATGACAATGGCTTTGGAGAAAAAACTAAATATGGATTTGGAATGATTAAGCTAATAGAAGAAGAGAAATAACTCCGAGAATAACTTCTATCCCCCAAACGATGATTACGAGTTCATATTCTCTGACTCTTTTTATCCTCATTATCATACCCAAAAAGCTTAGATAAGGGGGAGCTTTCAATGTTCCATCGTCCATAATCTGAGTTCTTCCTATGCTTTTACCAGCAAATCGTACCCTGGTTTTTAACAGAAAGTCTATTATATGGGGTGTCAGAAGAATCAATGTTGGAATTTCGACTTTTCCTGCTACTCCGATTATGCCGATAAGTGCTCCTAAGCTTAAGGTGCCGGTATCACCCGGAAATACTTTAGCGGGATAACGGTTCCACCATAAGAATCCCAGAGCCACTGCACATCCTGTAAAAGCTAGGATTTTAACGTATCCTGTAGTTAATAGTCCGAGGAAAAGTAGGATTATAGCAGAAGTTCCTACCTCCAATCCGTTGAAGCCAGCAAGCATGTTAACTAGATTTGCAGACCCTGTTATGAAAAGAATTGCGAATAGATAATATAAAACTCCCAGATTGATTGAAAGAAGTTTATCGTTGAGGGGAATAGTGAATATTGGAGTAGAAACTAGGAGGGATAGTATAACTTTGTATAACTGCCTCATATTAGTTAAGTCGTCAATTACACCAACAAATCCAAACAGGAGAACTATGAGTGTCATCTTCGGAATATCGGGGCTCTGGGTGGAGACAAGTATCAAAGCCAAGGGTAGAGCTATTAAAATTGCTAATCCTCCCATCTCTGGGACTTCAGGCTTATTAAGCTTGTGTATATCTCTCCCTGTTATTCCAGCATTCTTCATAAGGCCTGCTATGTACGGTGTTAAAGCTAATGAAAGGATTAAACCTATAAATGGTGAAACCCAAATCATCTCTGACCCCAAAGAAGTATGCATCACCAAAAATAAATCCTTCGGTGAATATCATGGATATAAAATTAGCTATCTTCGATCTTGATGGGACTCTCATTGGCGCTAAAATGTCCTTTTCAGAAATTAAAAAAAGACTAAAAGAAAAATTACTCCATGAGGGAATTCCGGAAAGTTTAATTGGTGACCTTACTCCAATGTATGAGTCCCTCTATAGAATTTCTAAGGAAACCGGGAAAGAATTTGAGACTCTTCATGAATACTTGAAGGAACTTGAAATCGAGCGTATGGATAGTAGTTATCTATTCGAAGGTAGTGAGGAAGTTTTGAAGTTTTTGAGAGAAAACAAGATAAAAATAGCCCTTTTAACAAGAAGCTGTAAAGCTGCTGCCATAAAGGCTCTAGAAATGCATGGAATCCTTGGATACTTTGATTTGATAATGGCGAGGGATGATGTTTCTGTTGAGGAAGTTAAACCTAACAAAGATCAGTTAAGGAAAGTTATTGAAACATTTAAGGTACCTCCTACAAAAACCCTCATGATTGGGGATCATGGATATGACATCCTTCCTGCAAATGAACTTGGCGTGCTGAGCGTTCTCATAACTTCAAATGAAACAGGTCGGATGAGCTTTTCTATTGATGCTCAAGCAAACTTCGAGGTTCCTACTATGAAAGAGCTTCTTTCCCTTCTGAAGAGGCTTTTGAATGTTTATGTTGTCGTCCCTGCTTATAATGAGGAGTTAACACTCGGAAAGGTGCTTGACAATTTACTGGATTACTTTAAGGCTGAGCATATTATTGTTGTCAATGATGGTAGCAAAGATAAAACAAGGGATATAGCTTTTTCAAAAGGAGTCCATGTACTGACTCATTTGGTTAATAGAGGATTAGGGGGTGCTTTAGGAACAGGTATAGCATTTGCTCTTAAAAAGAAGGCAAAATTAATATTGACTTTTGATGCGGATGGGCAGCATTTAATAAGCGATGCTTTGCGGGTTATTAAGCCTGTTGCTGAGGGAAAGGCGGATTTTGCGGTTGGTTCTCGGCTGAAGGGTGATACTAGCCAGATGCCTTTTATAAAACGCTTTGGAAATCTTGTTCTGGATGCTGTGACAGCCATCTTTGCAGGACGATATGTTAGCGACAGTCAGAGTGGCTTAAGATGTTTCAATTATGAATGTGCATCTAAGATAAGAATAACCTGTGATCGTTACGCTGTTTCAAGTGAAATAATAATCGAAGCTACACGGAATAAGTGTCGAATAGTGGAAGTTCCAATTAGGGCAGTGTATAGTGAATATTCCATGAAAAAGGGAACAAATGTCCTTGAAGGTGTTAAAATAGCCTTAAATCTTTTGTTTGATAAACTGAGGTGAGGAAAATGTATGCTGTGCAGTATATTTTGATAGTGGCTGCAGTGCTTTTAATGATCTATATCTTAGGTAAGTATGGAAAGGGAGAATTTGAATGGAAGGATTTGATATTTTGGGAAGGACTGTTGTTGGTAGTGTTAGTTATTGCAGTGTTTCCAATAGAGATAGCAATTGAAATTAAAAGACTCTTGGGTCTTGGCAGGGGCTTAGACGCTCTTTTTGTAGTAGCTATTGGTCTTGCCTATCTAATGATCTTCAGAATGTACCTAGTAATTGATAGAACTGAACGGGAAATAACAGAACTCACAAGGAAAATAGCAATTGAATTTGAGGAAATCAATGAAAGTCTTAGGAGGATTGAAAAATCCAAGAAAGAATCCTGATCAACTATTACACAACGTCTTCACTAAACAGTTCCTCTAAAAAGGCTTTAACCCTATCCTTTGACAATCTGAACTGCCTTATCTTAACTATACCTTTTTCTCGGGCTTCTTTCAGTAAAATCTCTGTAGCTTTATTGGGATACATCTCTTCATATACTATCTCTCTTATACCTGCATTGATAAGAAGCTTAAAACAAGTATCACAGGGAAAATGGGTGACATAAAGAGTTGCTCCTTCAAGGCTGATACCCTTCCTAGCGGCCATCGCTATTACATTCTGCTCAGCATGAACTGCTCTATGACAATGACCCCCGACCATAAGACAACCAGCATCTATACAGTGTTCCATACCTCTTGGAGCACCGTTATAACCAGTGGCGAGAATATAACCATCTTTTACAGCAACTGCTCCAACTCTCAACCTGGGACATGTTGCCCTAAGAGAAACTAATTTTGCTATAAGCATAAAGTATTCGTCCTTTGTGGGTCTTATCTCCTTTATCCTACGAGATTTCTCCCTATCCAGAACTATTTCTACTTCTACGTCCTTATACATTTACATCACTTGAGGATATTTCTTATGCTAATTCCTTCAGATTCAAGTATTATCCTGAGTATTCTTTCGTCATATGTTGGGTGTGTATCCATAAAGCTTTTTTTCTGTTTTCTCTCTATAGAGGGCTCTATTCCAGGTAATGCGCTATCTTTCACATGTGTTCTTAAATCCTCATAGTATTTAAGCTCCTCTAGGGCGTCTTTTAAACTTAATGGCCTGTCAAGCAATCTGACTGCAGTTTCATCAGCTTTAAACTCTCTATCTTTGAAAAATTCAATTCTCTCCATTTCATACAGTATATAGAATGCTATGGATAACACCTTTAGAAAGAGATTATGGGAAAGCAGTGTTATCATGGTTGCTAAAAGTATCATGAGATATCTGCCATAAACCACCATTGGAAATAGTAGGGTGTCTCTATTTTTAATATGACCAAGTTCATGGGCTGCGACACCTAATATCTCCTCCTCTTCTAGGACCTCGAATAAGCCAACGGAGAGTACTACTGAGTTACCAAACGAATAGGCATTCGGGATATAATCGTCGAGAAGATATACATTGGGAATTTTAATGCCAGCTTTATTGGCCATTTTTTCTATGCTATCATATAACCATGGCATTTCCTCTCTGGTAAGCTGGATATACTTATCCTTAAGAGTATGCCGGGATATCCATACGTACATGAGAGCAAGAATTGCAATGGATATTCCTACTACTATTACACCCACTCTACCAAAGTATAAAACAGCAAGGAGCATTTGGAGGAGTATTATCAACCCCAACATAGCTCTCACTTCTTTATTTTGGAGAGATATGCGAATGTGGCTTCTTTAAAGTTGTTCATGAGAGCATCGAGAATGCTTTCCACAACCTTCTGCTCAAACTCCTCTCTCGTTGTCGTAATATTGTATACGTACCTCATACCCCCTCTTCCCTTCTCTACCCTTCTCTCAAGGAGTCCCCTTTCACATAACCTGTTCATTAATATACTAACTGTAGAGCGTCTCATATCAGGATGTTTATCTTTAAGCTTCTCATAAACCTCTCCAGCAGTTGCGACTCTAACTTTCCACATGTATTCCATAATCTCAGCTTCCAAAGGTGGGAGAACAGCTTTTATACCTTCTTCAGTGAGCTTAAACTCATGAGGTTCCATTATCATCACCTGTTTAAACTTTGGAGACAGGTCTAAAAAAGTTTTTGTTTTGGTGCGGTGGCCGGGATTCGAACCCGGGTTACCGGCTTGGGAGGCCGGTGTCCTAGACCAGGCTAGACTACCACCGCGCATTAAGAAATAGTAAAGGCAAGCTTTAAAAATTTTGCCACTCACTTGAGCATACTGTCAGGATAACCGGGAGAGTATCTGATGGCAAATTCAGTACAACTACTAAACGAGCCCTCTAACTTATCCTGACAGTATTCACTTGAGCTTTTCAAGGATAACCGCTGGACACACTTTAGTGACACCTTCGATTTTTCCAATCTTGTTTGAGATTATATCTGAGAGGTCTTCCCCGTTCTTTGCCCAAATTTCGGTCATTATCATGTGATCTCCGCTAGTTAGATAGATTTCCTTGACAAAATCAAACTCTTTAAGCTTCTTTGCAACATCAAATATCTTTTCGGGGAGTGTGTCTACCCCTGTGAGGCTAACCAAATGATATCCAAGCTTTGCAGGGTCAACTTTAACTGTATACTGCTTTATAACTCCCGCCTCTTCAAGGGCTTTAACTCTCTTTCTCACAGCAGTTTCGCTTATGCCAAGAACTTTGGCTATTTCGGTGAATGGTGTTCTTGCATCCTTAGTGAGCATTTGAATTATAACCCTATCCCGCTCATCTAACATTTTTTCACCCCCCATTGCAGGTATATCAAACAAGTTTATTAAGTTTTTGAACTTTATGGTTCCAAATCTAAACCTTCAGATGCAACTTTACTAACATCTCCACGTGAGGCGTATGCGGGAACATGTCGAACCCCTTGGCTTTCTCAATCGAGTACTTTTCAGAGAGTTCAGCGAGATTTGAAGCCAAGGTTTTAGGATTGCATGATATATAAATAATAGTGTTCGGTTTTTCTTTTAAGATTTTCTTTATGAGTTTTGGATGCAAACCTGCTCTTGGAGGATCAACAATCACCGTGTCATAAGCTCCAAGATTTTCAACATCTTTATCCTGGCCAACCTTGAACTCTGCCTCCACACCATTCAGCTCAGTATTCTTCTTTGCCATTTCCACTGCGAAAGGATTAATCTCAATCCCCTCAACAGCAAAGCCATGTTTGGCGAGATATACCCCAAATGTTCCAACACCTGAATATAGATCAAGCACTCTTTCGCCATCAATAAGCTGAGAGGTCTCTTTTATAAGATTAACAGCTTGATATGAATTTGTTTGGAAAAAGCTATTTGGATGTATCAGATACACTGCGTCATCAATTTTCTCTCTTATGAATTCGTTTCCCCAGAACATTTCAATATCACCGAAAGAGACATCACTCCTGCTTCTGTTTATGCTCCAGTAAAGTGAGTCTGCAAAAGGGAAATAGTCCTCGACCTCTTTAGGGAGCATGCCTTCCCCCGTAACGAGGTTCAGCATGAGTTCCCCTGTGAACTTTCCCTCTCTCAGGACAATATACCTCAGAAAACCTTTATTTTCCTGTATATTATATGTTGAGAGGTTAAAGTCTTCAATAAATTCCCTTAATGCTCTCAGGGCAGTTTCACTCCTCTTACCAAAGACCTCACATCTTTCAATATCAACGACATCCCACCATGTTCCTCTCCTTCGAAAACCGATTCCTCTTATTGAGATAACAACATCAATCCTGTTTCTGTGGCCATAAATTTCTGGAGAAGGCATGACCTCAACCTCAAATCCAAGGATACGATGAAGTTTTTCCTCTTTAAATTTAATCTGTTCATTATAAGGCAGGTGTTGGAGAAGACAGCCTCCACATTCTCCAAAATAAGGACATCTTGGATCTTTCCGGCGTGAAGAGGGCTCAACTACCTCATAATCATGAGCAACCAGCCTTCTCTTCTCTCTATGCCATTTTTTAACTTCCACAATATCTCCAGGTGCAGTGAAGGGAACGTAAATGATTTTTCTTCCGATTCTGGCTTTTCCAAAGCCATCCATGTCAAGTTCTTCAATTTTAGCCCTCATATTTTCTGCAATAAAACGAGAATTTATAAACTTAAGGCCTTGGGGATATGTCTAGTAGAGCTAGCGTCTTAGACATTGTCCAGTTGCCCAGCAATGTTTATTTAGGATAAGGACATAATATATAATTGGTGTATCTTTGATGCTGGGTAGGAAAAAGGATGTTGTTTATAAAACTTTAGCAACAAAAAAGAAGGCCACTTCTCTCCAAAAATTAAGCTCTGAGCTTGAAACTCCAATGCCTACCCTTCTTAAAACAATCAAAAAGCTTGAATCCGATGGTCTGGTTGAAATATATTATGGGCAGAAAAAGGCTTCAATCATGATAAAGGCGAAAACACTTGAAGATTACATGTAATGCCCTTTTTTCTACTTTGTTTATGGGCATTAAAACGTATGACGGGGAACCGGCAATGGTAACTATAGTGATCACAGGAAGGGGAGGGGCAGGTAAAACTACCCTCACAGCAAATTTAAGTACATATTTCGCTTCTCAAGGATATAAAACACTGGCAATTGATGGTGATTTGTACCTACCAAAGTTAGCATTTCATTTTGGAATAGATAATCCTGAGATCAATCTTCACGCTCTTTTAAAAAATCCGAGTATAAAAATAGACGATGCTATATATCAGGACATGAAAACTGGGGTATATATTCTCCCGGGAAGTTCAAACCTGTACGAGATGCTTAATATTTCAGGCAAACGGTTGAAAGAAATTGTAAAAGAGATAAAATCTCGATTCAACATTACGGTAATAGATTCTCCGGTGGGCATACCTTTTGATACTATCCCAACATTCAAACTTGCTACTTATCAGATAATAGTGATAGAACTGGAACGTTCTCCGATATATTCTGTACGGACAATGATAGAGAATGAAGTTATAAAACTTAAACAATTGGGGGAGGCATATGGTCTAAAGATTGGTGTCATAATCAATAAAGTCAGAGAGTCCTCTCACGCTATTGATTCTGTAATTAGATTTCTCGAAAGAGATATTAAAGTTCCTGTAATAGGTATTGTACCATTTGATCCTAAAGTGCCGGAGGCTACAAACTTTGGCATGCCTGTATTAGTGTATAAACCAAGAACAAAAGCATCAAGAGGTATAAAGCAATGTGGAGAGATTATGGAAAAAGAGCTATTCGGTGTGAAGAGAAAAGAGGGATATTGGAGTCAGTTATATCATTCGGTTATTCGGGTTCTTGGTATTAGACGTTTTTAGCGTGATATTCAAACAGCTCTGTGGTCGTGATTAGAGGTATAAACAGATATTTCTTTTCAAGCATCTCCTTGGCACCCTCTTCTCGATCTACGACGACACTTATAGCTACAACTTTACCACCATTTTCTTCAAGTACTTTTGCTGCTCTCAAAACACTTCCCCCTGTTGTTGTAACGTCTTCCACCAGCAGAATCCGATCTCCTGCGTGGATTTCTCCTTCGATCTGTTTTCCTGTTCCGTGCTCCTTCTTTTTCTTTCGGACGATAAGGAGCGGTTTTTCAGTATTTAGTGACAATGCCGTTGCTATTGGAACAGCACCTAGTTCTGGGCCTGCAATTTTATCAAATTCAATGTTTAACTGTCGGGTTTTTTCTTCCATAAGTTCCGCAATGAGCTTTAATGCCCGGGGATTTGTAATGAGCTTTTTGATGTCAATGTAATAGTCGCTTTCTTTGCCAGATGTGAGAATAAAATGCCCAAAGCGAATGACATTTTCTTCAAATATCATCTTAATCAGTTTTTCTTTCATCTTTAACACCTCTATGGCAATTCGTAGTGCCGGTTAACCGGATTGTTTAAAAAGTTTGAGTGGCAATTTATGCTGTTGTTGGCAAGATTGTTTAGTATGCTGTTAAAGGTGCTGTCCCACATACCGAATAAATGGCAAAAAAATAAAAACAGCCATCCACAGTAGGTTAATAAACATTCATAAACAATGGAAATCCAATGATGATTGCCAAAATTCTAGGGATGTATATAGGAGTTATAGTAATCCTCGGAGGACTGGTGGCATTAGATGGTCTGAAAAAGGTTAGGGAGAAATGGGAAGAGCTTCCGGAGACCATCCGGCCTCTGCATGATCTTTTTGGTGGAATTTTACTGCTATTTATCTCAGGGATTCTGGAGCTGTCCATCTGGAAGATTTACAGGTCTCCACTGATCATGGCGCTCTCAATTGGAATTGTCGAGGAAAGCCTCAAGCTCTCTCCTGCCCTGCTTCTGTTGGGAAAACAAAGGAGATCATATCTCTGGAGGCTCACTCTTGGAACTGCAATGATATTTGCTGTTTTTGAGACACTTTCATACATTTCAGCCCTCACTCTTGCACCAGCCCAGAGCGGCATCCAGGGGTTGCTTTTCGGGGTGAGACTCATTGTAATTGTATTTCATGTGTTGTGGACAGCGATTCCCTTAAGTTACCTGCTCTATGGCAGGAAAAGCGAAGCGCTGGCAGGATGGGCTTTTGCTGTTTTTGCCCATTCCGCCTATGATTACCCTGTGCTGGCGGCATCTGGTGGAGAAAATGAAGCGATGATCGCAGTTGCTGTTTTTCTGAGCATTTTTTCCATTCTTTGCCTGAAGATTACTGTGAGCAGAGCCTTGCAAACTGTCACCTCTTCCCAGCTTTGAATCTCTCTTGGAGCTCATAGAGCTGGGCAATCCTCTCCAGTGTATCTGCCTCCTCAGGGCTTTTATCCTCCCTCAAAGCTACATACCTTGGGAATCTTAGAGCAAAGCCGCTCTCATATTTTGGGCTCTTCTGAATCTCCTGATAGGTAACCTGAATAACAACCTTGGGCTCTATTTCAACGTTCTTCCCTTCTTCCTTGATAACAAGAGGTTTCAACATCTTTGTGAATTCCACCAGATCTTCATCCGTAAAGCCGCTTCCAACTTTACCAACAGGGAGAAATGTACCCTGTCCGGGATCGTAGGCTCCGAGAAGATAGGATGCAAAAACATGACTCCTCCTGCCCTCTCCCCATTCTGCACCGATGATCACCAAGTCAAGATTTTCCATTGTGGGTTTTACCTTAAGCCATTTTTTCCCTCTATTTCCGGGCTCGTAAACTGAATCAAGCCTTTTCACCATAACACCCTCATGTCCAAGCTCCAGCGCTTTTTTGTAGAATTCTTCTGCTTCCGAGGGATCGTCAGTAATGAGCTGAACGGCCAGCCGTATCCTTTCTGATTCCTCAACAATTTTTTCGAGAGAGTGTCTTCTCTCACTGAATGTGGAA
Source organism: Thermococcaceae archaeon (assembly GCA_027064745.1). GTDB lineage: Archaea > Methanobacteriota_B > Thermococci > Thermococcales > Thermococcaceae > Thermococcus. The sequence goes on along the minus strand of JAMOPD010000137.1, from coordinate 91 downwards.
TCAACGAGTCCTGAACCATCTATGTAGAGGACATCAAAGAGATTGAGCTCAAGGGGTATCTTTTCAATCATTTCCTCAATGTTGTACTTTC